>JANQPU010000363.1 GCA_028285315.1 Acaryochloris sp. IP29b_bin.176 | reverse complement strand
TAGCCATTAACTTTCCCAATCCCGCTTAATTTCATCAACAACGCGGCAATAATCTGCTTTTGCCTCTTTACTATATTTCCCTTTCCATTGTGTAATGGGCTGTCCCTCTAAAGCGGCCCGTTCATGAGCCTTATAACTGCGGACAAATGCATGGAAGGCTGGAATGCCTAACTCCATCAAGGTATTTTGAGCATCCAAGGCTTCCCGCAAACTCCGAGGGTCAACTCTAGTCAGTAAGACTCGATGGGCAACTCCCGACGGTTTGACCAATGTGCGAACTGTTTCGATCAGAACAGCAATTTCCATCGGTGCAGGAGGTGTGGGTAGTACTAGATAGTCAACCACAGGAATTACTATTTTCAAAATCTCTGATTCCAGACCGGGTGGGGTATCCACCACAACAAGCTCTTGTTTGCTGGAGCGGCGCAAATCTTTCAGTTCTTTGGCGCTGGTACCCGACTGGACTTGGAATTTGAGAGAATTTGTGTCTCGCTGTATCCACCAGGTTGCTGACCCTTGGGGATCGGCATCAATGAGGAGAACCTGATGAGCTTCTGCAAATACTGCCGTGAGATTAACGGCAGTGGTGGTTTTGCCAACACCACCTTTGCCATTCAGGACTGCGACAACCTTGGTTTTCGAAGATTTGGGAGGCAACTTGGGCACCACTAATGATTGCCAATAGTAAGCAGGAAGCTCTGATTTTGCAACCAGCAAAAAACTCCTGGGAAGACTATACCGCTTTATTGTCTACTAATCCCTTTTTTACCTGGTCTTTGCAGCCTCGATACCCTCTTGATTTTGGACGGGATTCCAAAGATGAATAGACAATAATCTATTACAATGGAATTTGACAGCGACTTTAGTCTATATACTACTCCTCTGTGCAACCGTAATGCAGCCGACCCTCCATCAACTGAAAGTTTTTGAAACTGCTGCCCGTCATGGTAGCTTTACCCGCGCCGCCGAAGAACTCTATCTTACTCAACCCACCGTTTCGATTCAAATTAAGCAGCTCTCTAAGACCGTTGGCTTCCCTCTGTTCGAGAAATTGGGGAAACAGCTGTATTTAACGGAAGTGGGCAATCGGTTATTCTCCACTTGTCAAGCCATTTTTGAAGAACTCGATCAGTTTGAGATGATTGTGAGTGATTTGCAGGGGATGACTCAGGGCAAATTACACCTAGCTACCGTCACTACCTGTAAATATTTTGTGCCTCGTTTGCTGGGTAATTTTTGTGATCAGTATCCCGGCATTGATATTTCTCTCAAAATTACCAACCATCTACAGCTCGAAAAACGGATGATGGAGAATCGCGATGATTTATATATTCTCAGCCATCCTCCTCAAAATATTGATCTCCATATTCAGCCAGTGGTCAAAAACCCGTTGGTGGTGGTTGCCCCTCCGAATCATCCCCTTGTGGGGCTAAAGAAAATTAACATTTCTGCCCTCAACAAAGAACGCTTCATTATGCGGGAGCCAGGATCAGGGACCCGTCGCGCCGTTCAGTCCCTATTAAACAAACATAAAATCAAAGTTGAAATCAAGTTGGAATTGGGGAGTAATGAGGCAATCAAACAGGCGATCGCAGGGGGCTTGGGCATTTCAGTCCTGTCTCGCCACTCCCTTAATGGCCGGGAGTATACTGATCTAGCGATTCTAGATGTTGAACATTTTCCCATCGAGCAGCAATGGTCAGTTGCCTACTTGTCCGGCAAGCATCTCTCTGTAGTAGCGGAAACTTTTTTAGACTATTTAGTCTCAGTGGCCGATCACGCTGAAATGCCTTGGATGCATTTTCAATAACATCTCAAGGTGAATGCCTAGCCTCAAATTCAGATATTCACTCCCTTGGAGATGAGAAGCATTACCTCCTTTCTATAAATAGCGAGAAGAGGCGGTGATGATTGGCTGGCAAACCATTGAGGGCAAAGATTCCTCCTTACCCTCGCTGACTGTATTTGATATCGATGCTAGCGTTGGTAGAGCTGCGCCTTAGTTGGCAGCATTGACCTGTTGACTTAAATCATTGACGCTTTGGGTCATTACCGCCAAAGCTTGCTGAATACTAGCCACATCGGATCCCACTCCTTCTGGCAGAACGGGGTTGCTGCTGGGAGAATTTGGCAAGCCAATGCCTGGTGTAAAACCTCCGACAAAGATAGAATCAACCTCCATCAAACTGGCCCCCGTGGAAGTAGGAACAGTCGTAAAGAGTTGATCGAATTCTGTCTCTCCTGCGTTTGGCAGAAAGGTACCCCGATGTTCAGGTGTGAAAAGTAGCTGGCGATTGAGCAATGCGGGGAAAGGAAATTGCTGCCTCACAAAGATCTCGACATAACCTCGAAATTCAACGGTGTCAACATTGGGATTGAGGGTCAGAATATCAGGCTGCAAAATGATCAAACCGGTATCATTGGCTCTGAGGCCAAAATCATAGCTGTTGTCAGCATCCAGATTACCAAAGTCGTTGGAACCTCCGGTATCTCTAATTACAATTAGCTTACTGGTATCGAGGGAAGGTGTAGTCGCATTAAATTTCAATCTCAATAGCACATCGAAGTTATTGGGATTAGAAATAGTCAGGAAATATCCCTGTAGAATTTTTCGGTTTGAATTGGCTATATTGCCCTCAGCAGGAGTAATATCCTTGAGGAGAAGTTCAAAAGTTGAAAGTAGCATAACAATGTCCTTTGTGTGAATGTTAACTCCAGAAACTCAGTGAGTCTCATTTTTCATTTCGGTTCAGATTAATGATTCAGATTGATCGAAATCCACTGTGATAGACATAGAAAATTTCCACTTCAGAAATAATTTTCCGAACTAGATGCCGATTAATCTCTAAAGACTGGGCAATGTTGGAATACGCTGCTCGAGTAATGACTTGCTAATTAAATTGAGAACTTCTCAAGTCTCTCACCTTAAGGATTTAGAGGTTCAGAAACTCAATCATCTGGAGTCCTAATGGGTGAAGATTTTATTGACAATCTCACCTGTCTAGCAAAATATTACTCTTCAGGCAATGGGAATTAAATCGACGAATTAGTACTGGCAGAAATCATTATTCAGGAGAAAAATATCTTGAAATCTATACAGCGTCTTGATTCATTCATCTGCAATCAATATAGTTTAAAAAAATTGAGTAAATAGTGATTTTTGTCAAGATTTTTTGTGATGTAAATCATTGGAATATCTTGATTTAAATGCGGCATTTTTACGTTCATAAATAATATTAATTTATTGTTCTTTTATAGGGATTGGCGCAAAAAATACAAACCTTAGCTAGCTAAGGCTAAAAGATTATTGAGCAAAATATTATTCAGAATTATCCATTGGTATAGCGAGATGAAACGATGTTAAGGGTCATTAGCCACAAATATGTATTATTGAAGTTAGCGCTCAATCACACTCCCATTAGGGTTCTACGTTACGGACTGAAGACAGAACCATTACCTTATGATTCGCAATTATTGAAATCTCAGATTTTCTAATTTGACTATAGATACAACTCTATTTCAGAGATTCATTACCACCGTTGACCACTGTCCCCAACTCCGCATACAGTTTTTAGCAGAATAAACCTGGGGCCAAATGAGCCATGCAAACCATTGCCGCTATTGATGTGGGAACCAATTCAATCCACATGGTTGTGGTGAAAGTCAACCCTGAAATTCCAGCGTTTAACATTATTGATACCGAGAAGAGCACGGTTCGCTTAGGGGAAGGGAGTAAGGATACCGGGGCATTGCACCCAGATGCGATCGCAAGAGCGATTGCTGCTCTCCATCGGTGCCAAGAAGTGGCCAAAGCCTGTAAAGTCGAGCAAATTCAAGCCGTTGCCACGAGTGCTGTCCGAGAAGCCGTGAATGGTCGGGCTTTTATTCGAGCTGTTGAAGCCGAACTCGGCCTCAAAATTAACGTGATTTCAGGACCAGAAGAAGCCCGGCGAATTTATCTTGGCGTCCTTTCTGGGATTGAGTTTAATAACAAACCCCACGTCATTATTGATATTGGGGGTGGGTCTACCGAGCTGGTTCTGGGGGACGGCCAGGATCCGCGCGCTCTCAGTAGTACTAAGGTGGGAGCTGTTCGATTAACCGAAGAATTTATTACCACGGATCCAGTTAGTAATCGCGAGTTTGAACGGTTGCAGGCATACGTGAAGGGGATGTTGGAATGGCCTGTAGAAGAGTTGCGATCGCATCTCTCTCTTAGCGAAATACCGACGCTGATTGGTACCTCCGGCACGATTGAAAGCATTCTCAAACTGCATGCTTGCGAAGTCATGGGGGCTTGCCCGACCTCTCTCCATGGCCATGCACTCACCCTTGAGGGTTTGAACGAGCTAATCCACAAATTGCGGAAGTTCACCTACGAAGAACGCTGCAAAATGCCGGGGATGACCGAGCGACGAGCGGAAATTATTTTAGCAGGGGCCGTCATTTTGGCTGAAGCCATGGCCCTGCTGAAGTTGGATTCCATTACCACCTGTGAGCGGGCGCTGCGTGAGGGCATCGTTGTGGACTGGATGTTGAAACAGGGATTAATCGAAGATCGACTCCGCTATCAGGGTTCTGTGCGAGAACGCAGTGTCGTGAATTTGGCCCACCAGTACCATGTTGATCTGGCAACGGCTGAACGCATTGCTGATTTCGCTGTGGCGCTATTTGATCAAACTCAGGGACCGCTCCATCATTGGGGAATAGAGGAGCGCCATTTGCTGTGGGCAGCCGCTATTTTGCATAACTGTGGACATTACATCAGCCATTCCGCCCATCATAAGCATTCTTATTATCTGATCCGGCATGGGGGACTATTGGGTTATACCGATGCCGAAGTGGAAATCATCGCCAACTTAGCGCGCTATCACCGCAAAGGCCCCCCCAAGAAGAAGCACGAAAATTATCGAAATTTGGTCAATAAGACCCAACGCCAGATTGTCGATCAGCTCAGTGCTATCCTCAAGTTAGCCGTGGCTTTAGATCGACGGCAGATTGGAGCCATTCAATCACTACACTGTGAAATGGATCCTCCAGCTAACACAGTCGCCCTCCATCTCCAAGCCAGCCAAGCAGAGGATGACTGTGCCTTAGAGCTGTGGAGTTTAGAGATGAAAAAAGCCTGTTTTGAAGCTGAGTTTGGCGTTAGTTTGGTGGCTCAACTGGTTGATCCAACCCCGAGTCCTGATTTGCAGCCTGCATAGATCAACAATACAACCTATTAGGCATTCATATATTGGCCAGCAGAGCACCCCACAGGTAATGGTTGAGACTGGAAAAATTGGATCATCCGTTGATCTTCACCCCGAATGTGATGAATCATCCAGTCCGCCAAAACGGGTGTGACGGACTCAATATCAATTTGGTGCGTGGTAGCCATCTGCTCAAGCACCTTATTCACTTTCCCAAGTAGACGGGCGTGGGTATTCTGATGGGCAGCAATATTGGGATACTCATAAGTGGTCATCAAGTCTTCTTCGAGGTCAAAATGCTCTGTGGCCGACTTAGCAAATACTTGCAAGAGTTCACCAACTCTGTATTGATCCATCGTCGGGCTATCAATCATGGCATGAATTTGGTTGACAAGACTAAACAGGTTGCGATGTTGATCATCAATGAGTGCATGCCCTGTGCAATATTCTTCATGCCATTCTGCGATTACCATGTTTGTTGTTATTCCTAGGTGAACGGGAGGCAAGTGAGCCAAATATCATAATCAGACTAACTATTCTAGATCGCAAGCAGGCGTTTGTGAGCGTCACTCTTTCCTGAATATTCATAACGCCTTACTCCTTAGCAAGGAGCAGCTTCACTGGCCTAAAGCTAAAATCTTCTGTGGGTAAAACTTCTAGATTTATGTACTGTGATACGAGAGAGAATGCGTGTCTTTACTAGATCTGGTTGATTGTCGCTAAGGTGATTAGGATTAAGATACAGGGCGATACGCTTCAACAACCAACAGCCAAGCCAGCAGACTTTGGCATAAGGTCTTTAACTTGACTAGGAGTTGTATCACATCTCGTTCAGTGAGGATGCTGATAAGCTTGAGTTTCATTTAAATGCTCTCAGTCTATTCATACAGAGTAAACAGAACAAGGAGCTGTTTATGGCCTCTCTACAGGAAGAATTACAAGCTGGGATTACCGCACAACAACAAGGCCAACTGTCCCAAGCCATCGGTATTTTAGAACGAGTTTGGCAGGCTGCTGCTCCGGGGAGTTCTGTCCATGTAAAAGCGCAGATGTATCTGATTATGGCTCATCAAGGCTGCGGTCAAATCGAGCAAGCCTTGATGCTTTGTCAACCACTGGTGTCGAGTCCTTTACCGCAAGTTCAAGCATGGGCTCATCAAGTCTTGCCTCAGTTACAGCAAGACCAGGAGAAACGCATTCCTGCCGCAACTACTCCTGCATCCACCCCCAGTCCGACTGCCAATAAAAGAGCGCGAGCTGCTGCGGGAGTAAAATTGGCGATGTCTGGCATCGGTGGAAATCTCAATTTGGCCTCTGGGGTCACCATCAGCCTGCTATTTGGCATGGTCTTAGTATTGGTGATGGGAATCTTGCTGATCTCCGCAGGCGAGAATCCAGCGCTGGGGTTTGGCTTCTCAGTCGTCCTGACGCTAATCATCAATACGGCAGTATTTTTCCTATCTCCATGGTTGATGGATTGGACCCAGCGGTGGCTCTACGGCACTCACTGGATCACCTTGATGGAGTTGGAACATCTTAGCCCAGAGACTAGCCAGATCCTGCAAAGAATTTGTGTTGAGCGCAATCTAAAAATGCCTCGCCTAGGCATTATTGAAGATCAAAATCCAACGGCCTTTACCTATGGCTCACTCCCTAACAGTGCTCGGCTGGTTGTCAGTCGAGGGTTATTTACCTACCTAGATGATGACGAAGTGGCAACGGTCTATGCCCATGAGCTAGGCCACATCGTTCACTGGGATTTTGCGGTCATGACCTTGGCGTCTACCTTAGTGCAAATCACTTATTTGATTTACATCTTTGCCACCCGAGTCGGACGTCGAGGCGGCAGTAGCAAAGGTAAAGATGTCCTGCAAGCGGCTGCGATCGCAGCCTATGTGTTCTACATTATTGGTACCTATCTGGTCTTATATCTGTCCCGAACTCGGGAGTATTTCGCCGATCACTTTGCCGCCGAAGTTACCGGAAATCCCAATGCCTTATCTCGGGCATTGGTAAAGATCGCCTACGGAATTGTCGAAGAAGGTCAGCGGTCCAAGGAACCGAGTCGTTTGTTGGAAGGAACCCGAGCCCTGGGGATCTATGACGCCAAAGCGGCGACCTCCTCTGGCACTGCTTATCGAGTGGCCTCTGATACCAGCAAAATTGGCCGCGTCTTTTTGTGGGACTTATTCAACCCCTGGGCCTTTTGGATGGAGTTGCAATCAACTCATCCCCTAACGGGCAAGCGCGTCCGTGCCTTAAGTACCTATGCTGAACAACTGGGGCTAGACATCGAGTTTGATATGGGGCGAGTGGTCGGTGAAGGCCGTCATCTAAACAAGCAGCGCCTTTACAGTCACTTCTTTTTGGATCTGATACTCTACGGGGCTGAATTCATTGGCTTAGGAGTGGGATTGTTTCTAGGACTTGCATTAGGGGCAAATCCGATTACTTTTATGCTCGTTGGCTTGGGCTTAGGCATTATTGCCAAAACCCTGATCATGTACCCCAATTTTGGTCAGGCACCTCAGCGAGATATCTTAACGCTGATGTCTGATCCTTATGCCAGCCCGTTACGGGGGCAGCCTGTACAACTCCAAGGCCAACTCATTGGTCGCGGAGAGGCAGGTTATAAATTTGGATCAGATTTGAAACTCCAGGACAAGAGTGGCATGCTATTTTTGCGCTATTCATCTCGCTTTGGGCCGATTGGCAATTTCCTATTTGGTCTATCCCAGGTGAAAGATTTGATCGGAACTCAGGTAGGGACAACAGGCTGGTTCCGTCGTAGTATCGCTCCCTGGATGGATCTGATCCAACTCAGAACCGATGGCGGGAAAGTGATTAACAGCTACCATCGATTTTGGTCTTTTCTGTTGGGTGGATTATTTGTTGTCTTGGGTGTAGTGGTTGTGCCTTTGGTGTTCTCTTAGTCCAACTGTTAGGGTTCATTAATTGGGGCCATTGACCTTGTAAGATAGGGGAGACCCACAATTATTAAGAAACTGTGAAAGCAATTACCCTTCTCGGCTCAACAGGTTCCATTGGTACCCAAACCCTGGATATTGCCGCTCAATATCCAGACCAGTTTCGAATTGTGGGGATGGCTGCGGGTCGCAATATTGAACTGTTGTCGCAGCAAATACGGCAGTTCCATCCTGAAATTGTTGCGATCGCAGATCCGAATCAACTGCCCGATCTCAAAGCGGCCATTGCCGATCTCGATCCCCAACCCCATCTCCTGGCGGGTGAAGCGGGTGTTGTGGAAGTCGCTGCTTACGGAGATGCTGAATCCGTGGTCACGGGGATTGTGGGCTGTGCTGGATTACTGCCAACGATCGCCGCGATCAAAGCTGGGAAAGATATTGCCCTCGCCAATAAAGAGACGTTAATTGCAGGGGGGCCAGTTGTTCTACCTCTGGTTGAGAAACATGGGGTCAAGCTCTTACCCGCAGATTCTGAGCATTCCGCTATTTTCCAATGCTTGCAGGGGGTACCAGAAGGTGGACTGCGTCGAATTATCCTCACTGCCTCTGGGGGGGCTTTCCGAGATTGGCCTGTTGAGAAGTTACCAGAAGTCACCGTTGCCGACGCTCTAAAACATCCCAATTGGTCCATGGGACGCAAGATCACTGTCGATTCTGCCACCTTGATGAACAAAGGGCTAGAGGTGATTGAAGCCCATTATCTATTTGGCATGGACTATGACCATATCGATATTGTCATCCATCCCCAAAGCATTATTCACTCCCTGATTGAGCTGCAAGATACTTCAGTTCTCGCTCAACTGGGTTGGCCCGATATGCGCCTCCCCTTACTTTATGCCCTGTCTTGGCCAGAGCGGGTAGCGACGGATTGGGAACAGCTCGACCTCGTAAAATCTGGAGATCTGACCTTCCAGGAGCCTAACCACCAGAAATACCCCTGTATGCAGTTAGCCTATGATGTGGGCCGCATGGGCGGATCGATGCCAGCGGTGATGAATGCCGCCAATGAACAGGCCGTCGCCTTATTCCTAGAGGAAAAAATCAGTTTCTTGGATATTCCTAAGGTGATTGAAACGGCCTGCGATCGCTTCCGGCCTCAAAACACATTACAACCCAGCCTAGAAGATATCCTGGCAGCCGATCAGTGGGCCAGACAAGAGATTCTCTCAATTAGCCAACGCCAAACTCCTACCGTTACGGCAAGTCCACAACTGTCGGCGATTTAGCGGTTAGATCTGTGGCCTGACGACCCAGGCTACAGGAGTCGGAAATTGCGAAGGGAACGGTTTGGGTAAATCGAAATCGTTCTTCTGCTCGATGAACCTCAACATGCAGATGAGGACCACTACTCCAGCCGGAGTTACCGCTATAGCCAATAATTTGACCTGCTTTAACCTGATCCCCCACTTTTAGGTTCACCCGTTGACGAAATCCTTGCTGCAAATGGACATAGGCTGAACGGTACCCTCCATCATGTTCTAACCAGACATGGTTAAACCGATGGATCTGTTCTTTGTTGCCTCCTCGATCGGGATATTTATCTCGAATGCTAATTACTTGCCCAGCTCGCATGGCATAGACAGGCGTACCAATGCCTGTTGCATAATCGTAGGCATATTCCATCCGACCATTGTGGGTAACCCCTCGTATGCCTTGGCTCAGCCAGCCTTGGCCCCAAAGCGGATGACAAAAGCCTTGCAAAGGTGCATCAACCGTAGGCTGTTCATGAAGGGCTAGGGTTAATAACTTCGGATTCGCGGTTGGCTTAATTTGTGCGGGTGGTTGAGGCTGGGAAATTGGGGGATCATCTTCTGCAATATCTGCTCCACCTATTTTTCCCCCTAAAGTCGCTTTGAAAGGGCTGTGAGGGTGCAAGATTGCCAACAGCATCGCCGATATCCCCAACCCTAAAGTCAGCAAACCATAGGGGGAATAGCAAATCTTGCCGAAGAAAGCGGTCAACAGAGCTGTAAGGGGTTTCTGATTACCAATGTCTTGTTGCGAAATCAAAGGGGGACTCTGTTGAGGAGCTTGATCACTCATTCCTTGTTGCACGAGGCGTTCACCAACCCAGATGTTCTGAATAAGAATTTTTACAGTGAGGCATATCTAGGAGATAAATTGCACCTAGATAGCTTGATGAGAAACATCACAGAGGAAAACTGCAGATTTCAAAGCTAGATATCACTTCAAAATCCTACAGATACCATCAACCTTTCTAGACGTTTGAGAACGTCTTTTGTTCTATCTGTCTAAAAATAATTTGCCCCTATCGTGAGCTGATCAAAAACTTTGTAAAGTAATTGACATAAAGCTTCTATCGCTATCGTCCTGGATAGATAACTTGCTATCTTGCTCCCAAAAATAGTGAATTCTCTTAAAGAGTCATATATCTCTGATATCGAGCTGAAATGGCTGTTTTAGGGGTTAATGATTCATATGAAATTTCACAGAGCCTAATATGGCCAATGCTTTTTCGCTAGTCTGCAACGAAGACTAGCGAAAAAGCAAAGCTATCAATGTAAAAGCAATCTATTTAGAGGTAAACAGGGCACCGGGTCTCAGGCGTAGCTTCACTCGACGTTTGGCTTTTTGCTGATTGAGCGCCTGTTGCAAGCGGCCTACTAATTCTAACGTGCGTCGAGATTCCAGGGATGAGCAATCCTTTTGATGTGTCTGGACGCGATCGCGTCCTTGCTGCTTAGCCACATATAAAGCTCGATCTGCCGCTTCGATCAGAATCGAGGGAGCCACATTTTCATCAGGCACCTGGCTCGCAACCCCTAAACTGACGGAAACTTGTCCTTGACCGGACGAAGAACCCTCATGGGGAATTTCGAGGGCTCGAATGGCATTACGAACAGCCTCTGCTACCTGGCTTGCCCCATCTAAATCCGTATTAGGCAGAATCATGGCAAACTCTTCACCACCATACCGGGCTACGCAGTCGGCAGGACGCTTGGCAACCTTGGCAATAGCTTGAGCCACTCTTTGTAAGCATTCGTCTCCTGCCTGGTGACCATAGGTGTCATTGTAAGCTTTGAAATGGTCAACATCACACATGATCAGAGATAGGGGGTGATTTTCTCGGCAGAGTCTATTCCATTCCGACAAGAATGTTTCATCAAAGGAGCGGCGATTATTGACCTGAGTCAAGCCATCAATCGTCGCCAATGCTTCCAGCCGTTGGTTCGCAACTTCGAGCTGTTCAGACAAAGACTGTAAAGTTCGATTTTTAGCATCTAGTTCTAGTAATAAACCTTGGCGCTCAACCGCATACTGAATCGCCCGACGCAGACGGCTACTGGTGAATCTCCCTTTCACGAGATAGTCTTGTGCGCCTTCTTGCATGGCCTTGAGTGCAATAGCTTCATTGGTATTCCCACTCAAAATAATCAAAGGTATTGAAGGGAATGATTGATTAACCTGGCGAAAAAGATCAAGACCCACAGTTCCCGGAATGCACAAGTCCAGTAGCACTATATCAATATCAGTATCAGACTCTAGCAACTCAATACCCGTCGTTAGACTGGGACAATGTAAAAGGTCAACAGGAAAATCATGATTGACACTCAGCAATTCCTGGATAATCGCCACATCCTGCTCGTCATCATCGATCATTAAAATATTGAGATGAGCAGGATGCATTTCTCTTTGTTCCCCTTGTTAAAAAGCAGACGAGCTATGAGGCAAAATTTCAGTCCCATTCCGTACTGGTACGGAGAAGATAAATCTTTGATTAACTCTCTTATACCGTCCTATAATGCCCAAAATCTTCCGTAATCCTACGTATCTTTTGGCTTCGAGGAATGAAAATAGTGGCAAGACAGACCTGGATAAATCCTTAAATTCCTAAACTTTTTTGGCCACAACTATCGCTTGCGCAAAGAAGACTGGGGTACCCTCCATCTCTCGGGCTTCGCCCAGGCGTACATTGACCCCATTACCTGCACGATCAATCCCCCGATAGAGATAGCACCTGCCCTGGATTTTGATATAGGTTTCGCATAAATCCAACCCTGCCTACTTTTTAGCCTGACTCTGTTCTGTAAAGGGAGGTAGGCATCGTTCTTCCCCATCCCGCACAGTTTCATGGGTGAATACAACGCCTCGGATCAAGAAGTACTTAGCCACCTTTCGATAGCTGAGTTTGTAGTGTCAGACTGACGGTGATTCCTCAATTTTGACTACTCAAAGCTGACAGATTCCTCCAGTCCACTAATTCCAATTGCCAACCATCGTAAATGAAGACCAATAGTAAGGATGGGTGAAATCTACTTCACCTCGCTCAGCAAAAATAGCGGGCAGGGCAATTTGAGTGCCATCCGCTAAGACCAGTTGGGCGTCATCCGTAACGCGAACTTGACCATTCAGCATCGCCATTTGAGCCTGTCGTAACGCTGCCGACTTAATCGGAGCTGTTTTCAGACTTTGATAAAATCCCGTCATTAGCCCCAGCGTACCTTCATCACTGACATACCAGAGGCTACCCAATGCTGACTTCACGCCCGATTGAATCGCTAATCCGGTAAAGCCCAGTTCCGCATCCGTATTTCCTAGAGCCGTCTGACAGGCACTCAAAACCAGCATTTCTACCGTTGGCGTATCACTCCATTTCGACTGGGTCGCTACCTCCCGCAAGTCTCTCAGGGTCAATCTGCCATCCCAAAGCTGGATATAAGACTTTTCAATTTTGCCAGGATTGAACTCGGCATGGGTAGCTAAGTGGATGATGTCAAACTGTTGCTGTTGGGTAAATTTCTTGAGATTGGCGAGCGTCACATCAGGATCTAAATAGGCCGACCCTTGCCAAATATTGGTAGTAAGAGCAGGAATTTCCACCGCAACAGAGGGTAGCGGAGATTGGCCTTCGACTTCTTGGGTAATGCCCATTCCCAGCACCTGTTTCCCTTGAATTGGAGCATAGCGCGTATCTGTGAGACTAAAACTGGGAATTAGAGCTAGATTATATTGCTCCACCAAAAACTGCTGACCATCGTGGAGTGCGGCTAAGGGGAGCGATCGCAACCCCGTATCCATGGAGAACACGATGGTATCAATCTTTTTCTTAGCGAGTTCAGTTGCTAGAGGCTGCACGATCCATTTGTGGAGTTGCTGTGCTGAGTCCAAATAGCTTGTCGATTTGAAATCAACAGGGTCACTAATCTGACGCTGAAACTCTTCAGAAACTTTCGATACCTTATCTAAAGTGGCCTCTGGTACTTTCACAAACGTGACGTTAGGATTGTTCAGATCATCCGTTGCAGGGGCCGCTTGCCCTAGCTGAATTGGTTGACTAGACGCCACTTGAATCGCGCGATCCATTTGCCCCACCTCAGGATCATTGAGATCAGCCGTCACCAAGACGAGCTGCAATCCCTCTGCTGTCTTCAGTACATAGAGCAGTGCTGGATTGGTTCCTGTAGCTCTGGCCAGTTTTTTCAACTCCTGGGAAATCGCATCTGCTGAAGCCGCCTCTCCATAGAAAGGGCCAAATTTGGACGCATAAACCCCTGCAAAACCGAATTCAATCGTGGCAACCTCGCTTGGTGCACCATTGATGAAGGGAGAGTCAGCAGGCGGATCTTCAAATCCTGGATTGACATCACTATTAGCATCGGATTGATTCGTCGGATTGATATCGGACTGGCTAGTCGGTGGCGTACCAGTAACTGGGACATCCTCGCCAGGAGTCTGGGCCACACTCAGCTTAGAAGCGCTTTGGCTCAAGGTCATCGCCACTGTAAGCAACCCTAAATTGATGAGGCGTATAAAAGGAGTCTTCAACATCTTTGTCATAGCCACAATATATTTTTCAGTTAATGTTTGCTAGCGCTCAGAGCAGGTGCTCCCTAAAACGTAATGGCGTAACCAATTCCAAAAATAAAGCGCACACCATCCCCCGCCGTTCCAGTCACATCCGTAATGGCAGGGGTAATGATCAGTGGAATTTCTCGAAAAGGTCGCAGTGAAAACCCAAGTGATAAATCTTGTCCTGACCATTCCGCAATCATATTTATGGGGTCAGCTACTCGCAGGGCTACACTGCCAAAGATGCCAGGCGTATCATCATTAGTAAATACATTATTCTCGGTACGATAGCGTCCTGTTCCTAGACCCGCTGAGACATACACGCGGTTAAACAGATCTTTGGTATTTTCCTTGAGTACAAATGTCTTAGAAACGACACCATAAGGACTGGGACCATCGATATCACCAGGTCCCCAGCTAATGGCATCGTTAACCCCCACCGCTACTGCAAATAAATCTGGCAGACGACGATGCAGTTTGAAACTGATAATGCCGCGATCAAAGTTATCCAAATCAGTGAGGGTCAGTCCCACATCCAATCCCACATACTTGCGCGCATCTCCTAAGCCAAGCCCAACGCCAAAGGCACCATCTGCACTATTCGTAAACCGAGTACGATGCTGAAACCCAAAGCCAACTGAAGCTTGCCGCCAGGATTTACCATAGGCAGAAGGCGTCAGAATTGTAGTGCTGGGGCTATAAATGATCTTGGGAGTCAATAGATCTTCACGGAGATCGAGGGGAGCTTCTCCCGGAATTGTTGGCTGTGTCCGAATACTAGGTCGCCGACCCGCTGATTCTTCTGGTGTTGGGACTTCTGGCACTTGAGTAATCTGATCGATTGTGAATGAAGAGTCAGTGGGTAGAGATGCGGGGAGATCAACCGAGTTCATCTCGCTATCAGACAACGGCTGGAGAGACGGGTGGGTCTTGCGAGTTGGAGAAGCTGATACCGTCGTCCGTTGAGGTTCCCGTTCTGCTAGGCCCAATTTAGCAGGATCGCCAGAACGCTGAACAGGCAGTGGGGGCAATGAAGTCTGAGAAGGCTTAAACTTGCTGATTGTAGACTGCAAAGGTGAGTTGGGGTGGAGCAATGTTTGAGCTGGGCGACTGGAATGGTCTGATTCAGACGCAATGAGCACGGATGTTAGAGGATCTCCTCCCATAGAAGAAGTAACAAGTACAGGATCACTTAGACTATCTTGAGCAATTAAGTCTTGTTGACTAAAGACGTGAGTATTGTGAAGAGAGAGTTCTGTCGACCTAACCTGGGTCTGGAGAGAGAGGCAAATAGGAATCGAGAGGAGACTCAGCTGGCAAATAGATAACGGCTTTAACGGCATAAGTTTATCCACGAATAAGCACAATGAATAACATTCCTCTTGTATAGACTAGGGAGATTTAGTCATTCTAGATTGAAGCATACTGTCAGACTTTTGGAGCTGATATTTAGAAAATATCAATCAAAGTTTATTGATCTCGTGATGCTTGGTAATGGCTCATGAGCAAACCAGAGAGTGTCATGAATAAATACTCTCTGGTTGCTAAATATTTATTGAGTCTAGGAACAGGGCAATTCCAAAATGCTAGGAGGCGTTAACACCTTCAACATTTAAGTCAATATATACGGTCACTGGATCCCCTATTCTGGAACTATAGTAGGATCATTGGGTGAGTCTGAAGTGCCACCGATAGGGGCCTCAGGGGTAGAAATTGGTGCCCTTTCATTCAACAAACGCTCAAAATCAATGACCTCTTTTTTTCGGCCTCCTCGTCGGATACTGGCGCGGTAATTAAACAACTGTCGTAACACCTGTGTGGGGCGATCTTGACGTTCAAGAGTGATCAGTAATCCTTGATCAAGGCATTGTCCAGCCTGCTCAGAGATGCAAATAACGTTGTAGTTATTCATGCTTCCAGTAGAAACGAATCGCAGCAAACGCTGATCGGAAAATTGTTGAAACCGTTGTGTTACAGTTTCACATCTTTTAGCAGGTGTCCAGTTAGTCCCAAAATAATTACTTTCCCAAACAATTAGCTCAATTGTGCCTCGTTCTGTATGGGCGACTGTCGATAATTTATCGGCTTCATTTTTGCATTCATATCTAATTCTGGGTTTCACAGGCTGATCCGGTGAAATACCCGGTTTAATCTGAGGAGAGGTTGCTTTTTCTCCGCCTGAAGAAGTAGGCAAAGCAGGTATCTCTGGCTTGGGCAAGCCAGGTTCAGCGGAGACGGCCATCAGACTAAAACCTTGCACACTGGCAGTCAAAACGAAGGAGGAAGTGAAGAGAACTCTAGAAAAATAATTCATTGTAGTACCTTGAAATCGTTGTCACTGGCATAAATCACCCGCATACACTAAGGATCGCTGTTATCTCACCTGCGTTCCCAAATTCGATCGTTAAGCTGTTGATGACATAAGCAAAAAAACCTCATTCTGAACACAAAGGACCAGGGCAGATATTCACTACTTCTTTTTTAGGAGCAGGGGCCGCCGGTGGCTGGACCGGGGGGGCGGACCGAACTGGGGGTCGAGGGTCAGTTCGAACAGGAGGCGGATATACCGGAGGGGTAGATCGCGTTGCGGTTTGGGCTGGTGGCTGCCAAAGCGGCTCTGGGGCTGGTCGATTTGCGATCGCAGTTTTGGCATCTTTCTGAACTTGATCGGCGATTTTCTTCCAGTATTCTGGAGCTTTGACTTGCTTAGCGGTTGCGATCGCATCTTCTGCACGCCCTTCCTTTAAGGCTTTTTTAGCTGCCGTGATCTTCTTCTCATTGGCCTGATGCTGTTCTTGCCACTGTTTAGACTCACTTTGGGCCTGTGCTTTAACGACACTTGTGGCTGGAATTTGGTCGACCCAGGCCAATGCCTGTTTTAAATTCCCTTTGACCTCGTAATCTCGACGAGAATCTTGTAGTAACTGAGCCGACCATTCATCTAATTTTTGCTGGGCTTGTAAGTGGTAGGTACTTTGGTCTGGTACCTTGGCAATCATTTGTGCAGCATCCCCAAGCTTCGTTTGCTTAGCCAGTTGATTCGCCTGTCCGAGGTAGCACTTGGAGAGGGGATTGATCAACTGAGTTTTGGTGGCAGGTTGAGCATCAAGGGCCGATTCGCCTACATCAATACATTCAGAATACTTGGCTTGCCCGTACAGCTGATTCAGTTGGGCTGCTGTTTGACTAAGGTTATTCGGTCTCCACAGCAAAAATCCGCCAATTCCTACCCCCACCAAAACGGTAGAGGGCAAAACTACCTTCAGCAGTCTGTAGGGTTTGGGGTTAGTGCCGCTGGCTTCATAGACTGGAGCCGTTCCCTTTTCAGGCTGAGCAGGAGTCTGAATATTGGTGACTTGATTCTTTGCCAAATGGGTCGAAGATTCTGTGGTTTTTACTGCTTGAGGTTGATAAATCGTTGAGGGTGGATCGGCAGCCACGTTATTATTCTCTAAAACGCCTCCGTTGGGTTGGGCCATTGCCTCAGTCTGGGCTGAGGCCATCGTCAAGCGGCCGACAACCGGATCAACCTGCGCTAGGTCTGCTAAGACTTCGGCCACGGATTGGTAGCGCCTGCGATAGTCTCGGCGGACCATCTTCTGCAAAATCTCAGCTAGACCCGCACTCACCTCTGCTTGATCTTGCCAGAGGATTTCGTCCTCTTCACTCCGCTCAAATTCAACAGGGCGAACGCCTGTTAAACCATAGATGCCAATCGTGCCCAAGGCATAGATATCGCTACTGATATGGGGCTTGCCTCGAATCTGTTCGTCTGGCATATACCCTGGCGTACCGACGGCAATGGTGGTGTCTACCACTTGAGTTTGGCCCCGACTAATTTGCTTGACGGCCCCAAAGTCGAGTAAAAACACGGCTTGGTCGGATAACCGCCGAATGAGGTTATCGGGCTTAATATCCCGATGAATCACGCCTAAGTCATGAACAAATTTGAGAATGACTAAACATTCTTCTAAGAACGCCTTCACCTTTGATTCCGGCCACCGTTTATCAGGGCTCAGTTCTTGGGCAATAGAAATCCCGTCAATAAATTCTTGAACTAGGAAAAAATCCTGTTCGGATTCAAAGTAAGATAACAGTTTCGGAATTCGAGGATGGTTTCCTAAGTTGCCTAAAATACTGGCTTCCTGCTCAAACAGCCGCCGCGCAATCTCTAAAAATTTGGGATCATTGGAATCAGGCTTGAGTTGCTTAATCACACACTTCGGATGATCTGGCAAATAGGTATCTCGGGCTAAATAAGTGGTGCCAAAAGACCCTTGCGCTAGAGCGTCCAGCACATGATACCGATAGGCTATGACTTGTCCTGACATCTCAACCATCAACCCAACCCCAAACACTCATTGCAATCAATATTTTAAGGGAGCCAATCAAAAGGAATACCAAGAATTACAAGTTTGTATGGATTGATATTGCTCTTAATCATTTCGTTCGCATTATCCTCTGATATGCAAGAAACAATTGGGTTGATAAGCCGTATTCCCCTCTCAAGATGTCCCATCCTTTTCACCAAAACGGCTGGGGAAGAAGGGCTGCCATCCTGGTATCCCAACGCGTAAAACACTGTCCAAGAGACCCGTTGAGAAACATAACAACTCATCTGAAAGTGTAACTTTCTCTCAGGATGGGCACAGTGATTTGCATCAATTGTCCATGGATTGAGCCAGAAAAACCTTCAATCTCACTACAAACAGTTATCTGGGTTGAGGCTCATCGTTACGCATTGGGAGTTACTCACTTTCAAAGCTGGATAAAAGCAATCCGGCTCTGTCCCTAGCCACCCAGGGGAAAAATTCATTAAGATTGTTGACACACCCTCTTCTCAACCTGTTTGTGAGGTTTAGCTTTGTCTGTCTCTGTGAGATTTCTACCGGATGATGTCACAATCGAGGCTGACATAGGTGAGCCTTTGTTGACTGTTGCTGAGCGTGCTGGCATCGAAATTCCTACAGGCTGCTTAATGGGCTCTTGTCACGCCTGTGAGGTTGATATTGAAGAGATTGGAGAACTCTGTTCTTGCATTTCCTCCGTACCCCCCGGCTATTCTCAACTAACGATTAATTTATTTTCTGACCCAACCTGGTGATTACGCCGAGTGGGTGGGAACAACTTCAGCAACTTTGGCTGAGATAAACGGAATTAATTCTTCGTTATCACTCGCTTGCTTGCCCTCGGTAAATACCACTAGCAGATAGGGATGGCGATTAGGCAATTCGATATAGGCTGCATCATGACGCACGGTGCTCGTCCACCCTGCTTTAGACCAAACCTTGGTATCTAAGGGTACACCCCCCCCGATAAAGCCAGTCACCTGATTTTCAGGGTCAGCCGCCAGGGCCTCTGGATCGAGGTTGCGCCGCATCAGGTCTAACATGGTTTGCGATCGCATCGCCGATACCGATACACCACCAACAATGCTATGCAATAGCCTTGCCGTGGCTTCCGTCGTGAGTGTATTGCGATTTTCTCGGGCTTCTCCCACAAATGCCTGTTCTCGACCATAGGGGCCATCGCCCCAGGTTTTTTGATTGGCATTGATGGTGCTCAGTTCTGACCAGTCCAAGGACTGAAAATATCGATTGATGATGTTGCGTTGATATTGCCATGTTTTAAACGGTTCAGGGGGCAACTCAGGGCCACTGGTGGTGCCCGTCAACATATCAACGACCAGGCCCGTGGCATCATTACTGGAGTCAACAATCATGTCCTGCATCGCCCGCTCTAGCTCAAGGGATGGCTGCATCATCCCCGTTTCTAACCACTCATGGGCTGCCACTAAATAAAATAACTTGACCACGCTGGCCGGATAAATACACTCTACACCGCGATAGCTAAACCCTCGCACCGGATATTGCCAAAATTCCTGGGGACTGACGCTGCCTCCCGTATTGGTCATAAAAGGCGGGTCATACACCAGCCAAGTCATGGCTAGCTGGTTTCGGGCTAACCAAGGGAATTGAGTCCAGACCTTTTCTAAAATGACTTGGCCCTGAGAATGAAGCTGATCATCCGGTTGAAAAAATGACATGGGTAGCTCAATAGAAATATTAGCAGCGTGCAGGCTTTATCTACAGCAGACTATCACCATTTCAGCCTTCCTGGGAGGTGAAAATATCCTTGAGCAAATTGTCGAGATTTGGTCAAATCAGATTCCTAAATTCTCTTTTTTCCTTTATTGTTGAATTATTTCTTAAGGTGAAGTGACA
>JANQPU010000360.1 GCA_028285315.1 Acaryochloris sp. IP29b_bin.176 | reverse complement strand
TTAGACTGATGGACATGGCTGAGGTAAAGCGGGACAACATACCGTGAATATTAGCCCCAGCCTTTTCTAACCCCAAATCCTTCCGTCGAACTCACGTTACAGTAGCAACCTCATAGACGTGCAAACGCCTAGATCCTAGTCAATCTGCACTTCACCAGAACTGGGCCTCATTTATGACCGCAACGTAAATCGAGCTTTTAATTGTCTAGGCACCGAGACTCCAAAGTAAAAGTCTTGATCATGTGGCTGATCTCCAAATTGAACCTCTACTTTGGCTAATAGAGTTGCCACTGTTAGACGCATGAAAAACTTAGCAAAGTCTTGGCCAATGCAAGCCCGATCGCCGCGACCGAACGGGAAGAAGTAATCACTGCCATAGTCATTCTCTGCCATCGTCTTTGCATCCCAACGCTCTGGCTTAAAGGACTCTGAATCCTGCCAGTGGGGAGAGAGCCGATGTAGAAACCAGTTGGTGATGAAAATTTGGGTATTGGCTGGAATGTCATGACCCGCAAGATTAACGGTGCGATCGCACATCGTATTGCGCGTGAAAAAGGGGACCGGAGGCCATAGCCGTAGCGATTCTCGCAACACTTGTTCCACAGGCACAAAGCTTTCGAGCCGCTCAAGGGTTAAAGGCTCACGACATAAAACCTCAAGCTCTTGTTGGAGAGCAGATAATGCCTGAGGATGTTGTGACAGTAAATGCAGGGTAGACGTAATGCCGCTCGGTGCAGAAACAGCCCCTCCTGGATAGACACCGGCACAAAAATTACGCATTTGTTCTGGCGTAAAAGCAGATCCCCCTCGCTTCAGCACCCAATCCAGTAACGATCCACCCGAAGGATTGGCTTGGGCAGTTTCAACCACTTCACCAAATAGTCGAAACCATTGGCGACTTACGTCTTGATAATGTTTGCCTTTCGGTTCTTCGGAAATCAGCCAACTGGCAATAGACGATCGATTCATCCGATCTGTCCCCGTTGCACACAGGGTATTAAACTGCTCAAAAACCTGTTCGGGGAACACTTGACCCACCGTTGCCAACGAGAATCCATCAAACGCTAACTTCTGAATCACCTCATAAGCAGGAAACATTTCTGTTTCAGACTGCTTGACCCACTCTTCTGCACGAGCTTCTACAAACGCTTGCAAGGGCTGAACTTGAGTCTCCAGCCATTCGCGGAAATAGGTCATATTAAAGGGATTATTTTTAACCAGACGCTTCCATTTAGGCCCAGCATCTTTAGCAATAAAGGGATGGCTATCCGTCAGTATTGGCCGTAATGCCTTGCGCGGCAGATCTTTATAAAAGTCAGCTTGAGCGGCCCGATGTCCACTGGACTTTGGGCCTGTCTGCTGTGGCGCGGTCAGCAACACTTGTTGGATTAAATCTGGATCATTGAGAACCAAAGATGGCTTGGCAAAAATCCAGAATAAGGATAAGCCACCATACTGATGCCCATACTCTCCTAAAACCTGCCAAATCGGCTTGTCTTGTTGTAGCGCTAAGACGTTACCGATGGGAAATAGAGGTGGAGGACCGGGTATGTTTTGAAACGCTTGAGCTCGTTCTCTAAAGATGGACTGAAAAAGTTTTTGTAGATGAGACTGTAACGCTGACTCCACCAGTTTTCGCGGCTTGGCCTCGATCTGCTTGAGCTTATTGTGGACTCCTTCTGTTAGCGATCCTATGGATATTCCTGTCATGGTTATATTTCCTCGTCATGCTGAACTGCTATTGGGCTCGCTTTCGCCACTCGATACCAGCCCAAAAGCAATGGTCTTAGCAAGAAAGGGCTAGAGTACAAATGGAGCCTAGATATTAATGCTCTGGGGAATATTAGATGGCTGTAGATAACGGTAGGGGTAAGGCCGATGACGATTTCGTTCTTCAATCGTCGCCTCAATATCGAGTAAGTTAGCTTGGAAGCGATGCAACGGCGCTTGCACCCGATCATCCGTAAACCAATTTGGGTCATACTGGCCTAATTGAGTGTGATAAACCTGACCCAGCAAGTAAGTTAACTCCAGTTGGTTTAATGCCTGGTGTAACGGCGGCAGCTGATCCAGATAATCTGTGTGTGACCTTGCAATTGATGTTGGTGCTGGCTGATATCCAGCTAACGGCATCCCAGGAGTGTAAACCATGAGGTCGCCCTGGGGAAAATTAACCGCTGCATGCTGGGCACTGGCTGTAAAAATAATTAAGGTAATCGCTTGAATGAGATAAGATTGGGTTCGCAACAGTCCATTCTCGCCAAAATCAGAGACTCGACCGCCATCCGCTGCCTGTAGTTCCTGTGCCCAAGCTTGTAGCGCAGCATCGTTTTGAACCGAGGCATCCGTGGGATAGTACAGACTCAAATAGTCTGTAACCCAAGTTTCAATAGCCTGCCACACCAGCAGAGCATCCTCTCGATAGGGGTTGATAGGCAAAGCATCTGGATCCTCAAGACCGTGTTGCTGCAATTGCTTGGGTAGCATGGCCTGATTAAAGGGATAGTTTTGTAGTCCAGTGACTGCAAGCACTCTGGCACAATCTATCGTTGCAGCCAATACCGTATCAACTCCCCCTTCCGGTGCCATCAACATACTTTGAGCACCGTTGTTGATACTTAAGGTGCCTTCAAAGTGGGGGCGGAGCAGGACGCTCACTGAGTGAGACGGCAAGAGCTGGCGATGGGTAGCAATCACAAACGGGCTAATAAATAAATGGGTTCTGCCCAAATGGGTCACGGCCTCATGGTAATTACTGTCCGCAACTTGCACACAGGTCTTCGCCATCTCCCAGGCGTTGCGTTGCTCTGCATTCTTACCATCTATAGGTGGAGTCAGAATAGGCACATCAGGACCTGGCGATTGGCTACATTGAATGGCAATAGGCCGTAGATTTCGAGAGGGAACATCAGCGGGAGGGACTGCAAAGAGTGCCATTGGCGCCGTGATATATTTCTGTGCATTTGGGAAGGTGCCGTTGATCGCACCCGCTAAGATTGCATAATCGGCGATATACAAACGCCCTTCTACCACGGCTGCCTGCAATGAATCACCCTCTCCCATGACAGCCTGATAATGCTTATTCGTGACCGGGAAGTTGGGACGAACGATGTCTCCAGATAAATGGCGTATTTGCTGCAACAGGACAGGGTTAGGACCAGCTACTCGCAGGTAAGCAAAAAACTCATCTTCTTGAAAGTATTGAGCACAGTCTGGTAAAGGAATTGTGACGAACTGTTGATTATAATCTTCTACGGATGTCGGTCGATCGCGAGTGCACTCATTGGCAAGATGTCCTTTTAAGTTCAAGTGCAGAATCCGTAATAGATCATGCTCTAAATGAGAGGTCAGGCTTTTGATCAAGCTCTCTGACTCAGAGAACGATAGGCGCAAGCCGTTAATGAATGTTTGAGGGGTTGCTTTCAAGAGATGCCAAATTAGCCGCCACCGAACCTCGGGACGTTGAGTAAAGACATCGATCAAAGTTCGGCGAATGAGGCGTGAAATATGTTTTTCCGCTTCATGCTCATGGTGATGATTGTGGGCACCAACAATTGCATTAACGAGAATCTTGAACATCGTTCGGATCAACTTAGACCACCAAGCCCGTGATGGGAGTTCTTCTTTGGGCAAGCGATCAACCATTGCCACAGGTGCAATGTGGTTGTGGTTGTACTGATACTTTTGTCGTGCTGCTTTCAGCTCAGGGGAAATGGGCTCTGACTGGGCCGGGATGGGCCTAGTTGGAGCGGGCCTCTGTTGATGATCTGACGGTTGAATTTCTAGCGCTGGCTGTTGGGTGGTTAGGCTAGTGAGGGAATACTGATGCGTCATTATAGATCCAGTCCATATATGTTCTGGGAGGTATGGCAACTGTCTTATCTGGGGTTTGTAGGGGAAGCACGTAGCAGTTACCAACTCAAATTAGTTCAGCTCTAGTGTGCCCAAGGATAATCAGGAATCTACTCTTTAAAGAGGGCTGAGTTTCGATAGGGATGTACTATCTAAGTTGAAGACTGTTAGACTGTTTTAAAGTAGAGGTGCAAGCGTAAAACGTGTATTAATCAAATCAGTATAAATAGAGCGACAAATCAATGTTTTTGGTTAGTAGAGGAGATATAAATCGAATTGCCTGATATTCAATCAATCGCAATTATTATCAGGATTTTATTTATATATTTCATATTTCGATTAGATATCAGGCTTATCATATCTATTTGACTACCAGAGATAGGTTAGCTTCTTTATAATCAATATCTCATTTAATCTGATTGCATATTGAGATGATCGATTACGGTGAGTAGTAAAGAAGTAAAGAAATACTCGCCATACCGGAATCTCAATCAAGCAGGATTTGTTCTAGGGTAAATCACCAGCAATAGTTGTTCTAGGAATAGTCTTGATCCTGTGACAAATAAGTTTTCTGTATATTGAAAGTTCTATGAAGTTTTAGGGAACATCTAGAGGTAAGCAATTGCTATTATTTTTCTTTTAGAAAAAGTTATTGCTTCTTTTTTCTAGCCTGGAGAAATAATTAATGCTGGGGACAATCGCAGACTATCGTCTGGTTGAGCATCTATATGAAAGTGAGAATTCTATTGTTTATCGTGGTCAACGGCAAGCAGAGCCTCACCAAGTCATTCTGAAGGTCCTCAAAGAAGATTACCCAACCGCATCAGAGCTAACGCGGTATCGTCAAGAATACGAGATTACCCGCAGTCTAGAACTAGAAGGGGTGATCAAAGTATTTGGGATCGAGTCCTATCAACGGACCTTAGCCATTATTTTGGAAGATGTTGAGGGACAGTCGCTGAAGACTTGTTTCCAGGGTAACGCCATACCTTTGGCGGAGTTCTTACCGCTAGCTATTAGCATTGTGGAGGTCCTAGGCCGGATTCACAACCAAAATGTTATCCATAAGGATTTGAATCCCAGCAACATCATTTTCAATCCCGAAACCCATCAGTTACGGATTATTGATTTTGGCATTTCTACCCAACTTAGTCGAGAAACGACCATTCTCAAAAATCCTCGCGTCTTAGAAGGGACGCTACCCTACATTGCCCCCGAACAGACAGGGCGGATGAATCGCTCTTTAGATTATCGGACCGATTTCTATGCCTTGGGGGTAATGTTCTACGAGCTGCTGACAGGACAGTTACCGTTTACAGTCCAAGATCCTCTGCAATTAGTGCATTGTCACTTAGCCCAACAGCCCACGCCGCCGCAGCAAGTGAATCCCGACATCCCTGAGATCGTTTCCGACTTGGTAATGATATTAATGTCGAAGACTGCGGAAGATCGGTATCAAAGCGCTTTTGGCATCCAAGCTGATTTGGCGACTTGTTGGCAACAACTCAAGCAAACTGGAGAAGTTCGGACTTTTACCTTACGCACACAGGATCATTCGGATAAGTTTCATATCCCCCAAAAGCTTTACGGGCGGGAACAAGAAATTTCAGCATTGTTAACTGCGTTTGAGCGGGTTAGCCATCCTCAAGATCCAGGTAAAGGGAGTGAAATGATGCTGGTTGCTGGCTATTCAGGGATTGGCAAATCCTCTTTAGTCGCCGAAGTCCACAAACCGATTACAGAAAAGCAGGGTTATTTTATCTCTGGTAAGTACGACCAATTTCAACGGGATGTTCCCTATTCTGCCGTCATCAGCGCGTTTCAAGATTTAGTGAAACAACTCTTGACTGAAAACGAAACACAACTGAACCAATGGCGACAAGAGTTATTGGCTGCTTTAGGTCCCAATGGTCAGGTGATTATCGATGTGATTCCTGAGATTGAACTCATTACAGGCACCCAGCCCCCCGTCCCTGAGTTGGGACCTGCTGAAGCCTTGAACCGATTTAACTGGGTGTTTCAAAATTTTATTCGGGTATTTTGTACTCCTGCCCATCCCCTAGTGGTGTTTTTAGACGATCTACAGTGGGCTGATTCTGCCAGCTTAAAGTTGATCAAGCTGATGATGACGGATCGGCAGATGCGATCGCTACTCTTGATCGGTGCTTACCGCGACAATGAAGTTGATGCCACCCACCCCTTGATGACTTTGGTGAAACAGCTATGGCAAGACAACGTCAACATCAATACCATTACTCTCCAGCCCCTATCTCAACTGCATCTCTGCCAACTGATTGCCGATACCGTTCACCATAACTTAGAAACAACCCTGTCCTTGGCGGAACTAGTCCTGCATAAAACGGAAGGTAATCCCTTCTTTGTTAATGAATTTCTGAAGAATCTATATACGGAACGACTATTGCAGTTTAATTCCCGCTCTCAACAGTGGGAATGGGATATTGCCCAAATTCAGTCTCAGGATCTCACGGACAACGTCATCGAATTGCTGATTAGTAAGCTAAAGAAATTACCGGCTGCAACCCAAGATGTCCTCCGTTTAGCGGCTTGCGTGGGCGCTGAGTTTGATCTACACACCCTGAGCCTCATTCGCCAACAATCTCCAGTCGATGTCTTTGGTGACTTGAAAGTAGCCATTCAGTTGGGGTTGATCTTTGCCCAATCTGAGCTGAATGAATCCTTAGTAATTACGGACTTCCGATTTGGCCATGATCGCATTCAACAAGCCGCCTATGCATTGATTGATGCTGATCGGCGTCCCTCGGTACACCTGCGGATTGGCCGATTGCTGTGGCATAACGTGAAATCGGATCAACTCTCCGAGCGAATTTTTGAGGTGGTGGATCACCTTAATCAGGCCCTGCCCTTGATTACGGATTCTGAAGAACGAGATCAGGTGGCACAACTCAATCTGCAGGCGGGTCAAAAGGCAAAATCCGCCACAGCCTATAGCGCAGCCGTTCGGTACTTACAAACGGGTTTGGAGTTAGTTAGTGAAACGGGGTGGCAGAGCGCCTACCCCTTAACCCTCACACTCCATGAAGAAGCGGTTGAAGCAGCTTATCTGCACCAAGATTACCCGCAACAAGAGCAGCTCACCACAATGGTGTTGCAGCAGGCCAGAACGGTTTTGGATATGGTGAAAGTCTACCGCGTCAAAATTCTGGCTCGCTCCGCTCAGAATCGCCATCTAGAGGCGATCGATATCGGCTTTGAGATTCTGGAGCGATTGGGGATCACGTTTGTAGAACCGACACCAGAGAACTTGCTGCAGGAGTTGGATCAAACTAAGCAGCTATGTGCGGATCGGTCTATCCAAGATTTGATTCATTTATCCAGCATGACGGCGGATGACAAACTCGCAGCCATGCAGATTCTCTCGGATATTTTGTCATCGGGGTATCAAGCTTCCTTTGACCATTTCATTCTCAGTAACCTGAAGCAAATTCGCTTATCTTTGGCCTATGGGAATACGGCGCCCTCTGCCTTTGCCTACGACTGCTATGGCATCACCCTCTGTGGGGTCGTGGGTGATATTGAGGCCGGCTATCAGTTTGGACGGTTAGCCTTGGCTGTTGTGGACAAATTTCAGGCTAAAAAGACCAAAAGTCGGGTTGTCTTTGTCTTCAATGCCTTTGTTCGGCACTGGACCGAGCCCCTGAGTTTGACGGTACCTGATCTGCATGAAGGGTATCAAATTGGTTTAGAAACAGGTGACTTAGAGTATGCCAGCTATTCCCTCTGTTGGGAAGCCATGCATTCTCTTTTGACGGGTCAGAAATTGTCGGACTTAGTCCCCCGGATGTTGGCGTTTCAGCAAGCAATTTCTGGTTTCCAACAGGCGGCTTGTCTGCTCTATTTACAAATTTTCCAACAGACCACCACCCATTTAACAGAGCCCGGATTGGATGCGACCTGTCTATCAGGAACTTACCTGCAAGAACACCAGGTAATTGTGGACAGTGCGGATAATAAGTTAGCCCTGGCGTTCTTCTATACCTTTAAGGCTCAGGTCGCGTACCTGTTGGGACAGCCTGTCATTGCCTTAGAGAGTACCCAAAAGGCGGCTGATTATGTGGATGGGATGACGGCAGCCGCGACGGTGGCTAGCCTCAATTTTTACAACTCCCTCTCGCATTTGGCTCTCTACGATGCTCTGCCCCCTGTTGAGCAAGAGAAGGCGCTAGCGGTCGTGGAAACCAATCAAGTCCAATTGAAGACATGGGCAAACCATGCGCCTGCCAATCATCAGCACAAATATTGCTTGGTAGAAGCGGAGCGATATCGGGTGTTGAGACAATATCAACAGGCCGGTGAGGCGTATGATCGTGCGATCGCACTGGCCCAATCCCACCATTATCCTAATGAAGCAGCCTTAGCCAATGAGTTAGCCGCGAAGTTCTTTCTGCAACAACAACGAGATAGCTTTGCCCGAGTGTATCTGAATGAAGCTTATTACGGGTACTACTGTTGGGGAGCAACGGCAAAATTACGACAACTAGAGGAGTCCTATTCCTACCTTCTGGCCCAGCAAGTGATTCATTCCCAACAGGGGACTCTTCCTACCACACCGCTCGCTGCTACGGCTGCTACCAGTACGATTCGAACCTCCCAATCCCTCGATCTCGCTAGCGTATTACAAGCATCACAAGCGATTGCAGGTGAAATTGTCTTAGATAAGTTGTTGATGACACTGATCAAGATTCTAGTGCGCAATGCCGGCGCACAGGTGGGTCACTTAATCCTTAATGTAGAAGGACGCTTATTCATTGAAGCCTCCTTTAACTCGCAATCTGACCATAGCCAAGTTTTACAGTCTCAACCCATCGCTGGACAGCTCCCTGACAGTGTGATCAACTACGTGCTGCGAACGCAGGAGAGTGTGGTTTTGCATCAAGCCACCCAAGATAGCAATTTTGGCCTTGATGCTTATATTGAAACCCACCAACCCAAATCGATTCTCTGTGCCCCCTTACTAAATCAAGGACAGTTGAGCGGCATTCTGTATTTAGAAAACAACCTCACAACTGGAGCCTTTACTGCTGATCGCTTGGAGATTCTCCAACTGCTATCGGGGCAAGCTGCGATCGCAATCGACAATGCTCGTCTCTATACCAACTTAGAAGAGAAAGTTGCTGAGCGAACCCAGGAACTCTCCCAAGCCTTAGAAGATCTCAAACTGGCGCAAGACGGGCTGATTCAATCAGAAAAGATGGCGGCGTTGGGACAACTCATTGCAGGCGTGGCCCATGAAATCAATACACCTTTGGGCGCAATTCGGTCTTCGATTGAATATATTGCCAATTTCCTTGATCAACATCTGACCACCCTGCCGCAATTCTTTCGGGAGTTGCCCACCGAACAAGCTGAGCAGTTCCAATCCTTACTGCTGCGAGCCTTAACCCCTTCGCCAACCCTATCGGGACGCGAACGCCGTCATACCCGTAAGGCTTTAGCGCGGCAATTGTTTGAGCAGGAGATTGCATCAGCCGAGTCGCTAGCCAGTTTATTGCTGGATTTGGGGATTTGCGATCGCCTCGACGACTTGCTCCCCCTTTTCGCTGACCCAGAAAGCGAAGCGTTGTTAAAAATGGTTCGCCAGTTTACACGGGTGCGGGAAAGCACCCGCGACATTGTTACCGCCAGCGATCGCTCTGCCAAAATCGTGTTTGCGCTCAAAACTTACGCTCGTTATGACCACAGTGGAGAGAGGATCGAAGCAAATATTACAGACGGTATTGATGCAGTTTTAACTTTGTATCATAACCAAATCAAACATGGCGTCACCGTCCATCGCTCCTTTGCCAAAGTTCCACCCATTGCTTGCTACTTTGATGAACTCAATCAAGTCTGGACCAACTTAATTCACAATGCCCTCCAAGCTATGGATCATCAAGGGACCTTAGGGATTGAGGTCAGCCAACAGTCGGATCAAGTCTGTGTCAGGATTACCGACAGTGGCCCTGGCGTGCCCCCAGAGCTACAAGCCAAAATCTTTGAACCATTTTTTACGACTAAACCGCCAGGTGAAGGCAGTGGTTTAGGTCTTGACATTGTCAAAAAAATAATTGACAAACATCAGGGTACCCTAAGCTTAGATTCCATTCCGGGTCAGACCACCTTTAGCGTTACCTTACCCATGTCCGTTACCCCTGCCCCTCAACATGCTCCTGTCCTATGACAAAACTGGCTATTCTTTGCGTTGATGATGAAGTCATTATTCTCAATAGTCTCCTGCGACAGTTACAAACCGCTTTTGACGATGACTATGTCTACGAAACCGCTGAAAATGCGAGCGAAGCCCTGGAACTCATTGAAGAGTTACAGGAAGAAAATACAGATCTCCTGGTCATTGTGTCCGATTGGTTAATGCCAGGTGCCAAAGGGGATGAATTCCTTATCCAAGTCCACCAAAAATTTCCGGGGGTGGTTAAGATTTTGCTGACTGGCCAAGCTGATGAAGCTGCCGTAGAAAGGGCCCAAACTCAGGCGAATCTCCATAGCTGTTTACGCAAACCTTGGAATGAGCAGGATCTCATTAACTGTATTCAAGCCGCATTATCAGCTGTGTAAGGACGATGTCTAAACCCGTAATTGTTTGTGTGGATGATGAAATCGCAGTTTTAGATAGCTTAAGGCGTGAGCTATCAGAAGCGTTTGAAGACAACTGCGAAATTGAAACCGCTATGGGGGGTAAGGATGCGATTGCGTTAGTCCACGACTTAGTCGAGGAGCAATGCGATTTGTCTGTGATCATCGCTGATTACCTCATGCCTGACATAAAAGGAGATGCCGTTCTCCAGCAAGTGCATCAACTCTCCCCCCAAACCCTAACAATTATGTTGACCGGACAAGCCAATATTGATGGTATTTCCAATGCCATTAATACTGCCCAGCTCTATCACTACATTGCGAAGCCTTGGCAACCCGAAGATTTACAGTTAACGGTGCGAGAGGCCCTTAATAGCTATCAGCAAGAACAAAAAATTATCGAGTATCAGCATACTCTGGAACGCAAGGTCCAAGAGCGCACCCAAGAATTAACCCAAACGCTGAATACCTTAAAAACGACTCAATCAGAACTCATTCAGGCTGAAAAAATGGCGGCTTTAGGCCAGTTAGTTGCTGGGGTTGCCCATGAAATTAATACACCCGTAGGTAATGCCCTCTTGGCAGCCTCTGTTCTCAACAACGAGACGAAATCCTTGACACAAGCCTTTGAGCAGGGGGCTCTAAAGCGATCCAACTTGGTCAGCTATTTACAGACTGCCCAGGATAGTAGCGATCTGATCTTGCAAAACCTCAAGGGGGCGGCTGAACTCATTCAGAATTTTAAGCAGGTTGCGGTTGACCAAACCAGTCATGAACAACGAGAGTTCCAGATCATCCCGTATATTGAAAGTGTATTGACCAATTTGGAACCGAAACTCAAACAGACCCGCCATACGGTGACGGTTTCAGGGAATGCTTCTCTCAAGACCACGAGTTATCCAGGAGCATTGTCACAAATTGTGACCAATTTTGTCATGAATTCGCTATTGCACGCCTATAAACCCGGAGAGGCAGGGCACTTAAGGTTTTATGTGACTCAACAGCAAAATCAGATCGTCCTCGAATATGCTGACGATGGTTGTGGTATGCCGACAGAACATCAATCCAAGATTTTTGAACCCTTTTTTACAACGGGACGAGACCGAGGCGGAAGTGGGTTAGGTCTTCATATTGTCCATAATCTGGTTACCCAAACTTTAAAGGGAACTGTATCCTGTCAGAGCGAGGTTGCTGTAGGCACCCGATTTATTCTCAAGTTACCCTTGACGTTAGCCAATGGGGGCGCTTATGTCAGAGGATAAAGCCTTACCGTCCTTGAGTACTCTGACAGAGTTCAAGGATGAACTGCAATTTTTAGAGGAATCATCCTGCACTCCAGAGAATGGGGCTCTCCCAGAAGGCTGGAAAGTGATTGTGGTCGATGATGAAGAGCAAGTTCATGCGGTGACTCGTCTAGCTCTGAAAAACTTCAAGTTTGCGGATAAACCCCTGGAAATCATTTCAGCGTATTCCAGTGAAGAAGCACAACAATTATTAGATCAACATCCAGATACGGCAGTGCTGTTATTGGATGTGGTCATGGAAACAGACGAGGCCGGATTAGAGCTGGTCAAGCATATTCGCGATCATTTACACAACTTATTTGTACGCATTATTTTACGGACGGGACAACCGGGAATTGCACCGGAGAAGGCTGTCATTGAGGGATATGACATCAATGACTACAAAACCAAAACGGAACTCACGCAACAAAAGCTTTTTTCGAGCCTGATCACAGCCATTCGTTCCTATCGAGATTTACTGAATGTAGAAGAAAGTCGCCAGCAGATTGCGTCCTTAAATCAGCAACTTGAGGACGCCAAACAGAACTTGGAGAAGAAGGTACAAGAGCGCACCCAAGCCCTCCAGCAACAAACACTGGCACTGGCGGCAAAAAACAAGCAGCTCGAAGAAGAGATCCAGGCTAAACTCTATGCCCAAAAAGCATTAGAGGCGAGCAACAGAAAGTTAGATGAAGCCAATAAGCAGCTTTCTCTGATTGCCAACCATGATGCCTTAACGGGGTTGGCCAATCGCCGTCGCTTTGATGAGTATCTGCAACAAATTTGGAAGCAGGCCCAACGAGAACATCAGCCGTTAACCCTATTGATTTGTGATATTGATTTTTTCAAGCAATATAACGATACCTACGGCCATCTTGAAGGGGATATTTGCTTGAGGACGGTTGCCCAAAAAATTCACCAAGCCATTGTCCGTCCCCTTGATTTGGTCGCTCGCTTTGGTGGGGAGGAATTTGCTATTGTGCTTCCGAATACGGACTTGGCAGGAGGTCAAGTCGTAGCGGATAAGCTCAAGACCATGATTCATAGCTCTCAGCTCCCCCATCGAGGATCAGCTGTGAGTGCGTTCGTGACCATTAGTATTGGGGTCGCGACGGTGCGATCACCTTCACAGCAATCTTTAGCCACTTTAATTCATCAAGCTGATCAGGCTCTTTACCAAGCCAAACAAGCTGGACGAGATCGAGTCGTGGCTCTGAACCCAATGGAATAGTCCTAGGCCTCTAGAACCGTTTAATATGCTGAACGGTCTGGGCACACTGGATGTAGCTCGCGTTATCAGGCTTACGGAATGGCCATGCAAGACGTCAATGCCTCCTCGTCCTCCTTTACCGAAATTTCCAGACTATCATCCCATGGCGGACCCAATCCAGAACGACCTGTCATTTTGATTGCGGAAGATGATCGAATGACGCGAGCCATGGTCAGCCACATTTTAGCCAATGATGGATATCAGGTGATTGAAGCTGAAGATGGCAAAGAGTGTTTAACTGCATACCAAAAGACTCCTCCGAACCTAGTTCTACTAGATGCCATGATGCCGGGGATGAATGGATTTGAATGTTGTGCCGAAATCAAGAAGTTACCCGAGAGTGACTACACCCCGATACTAATGATCACGGGTTTGGAAGATCAGACTTCCGTCGACTGGGCATTTGATGTGGGGGCATCTGACTACATCACGAAACCTATTCATTGGCCGGTCTTGAGGCAACGCGTTCGCATCCAACTAGAACGGACCCAACTCTATAAGCAACTAGAAGAAGCTAATAGAAAACTCACCCACTTAGCCTCCATCGATGAACTCACCCAACTCCCCAACCGCCGAGTCTTTTCGGAGACGCTACATCGAGAATGGCGACGGATGGCAAGAGAGCAAAATAGTTTATCCCTGATTTTGGCTGATATTGATTGTTTTAAAGCCTATAATGATACCTATGGCCACCTCTTTGGAGACAATTGTTTGTTCCAAGTTGCTAGCGCCATCAGCCAATGTGTCAAACGTCCTGGCGACATTCCCGCCCGTTATGGCGGGGAAGAATTTGCCGTCATTCTTCCCAATACACCGTTGGTAGGAGCCATGCATGTCGCGGAGGAAATGGGCCGGGCAGTCCGAGCGCTAGCAATTCCTCATAAAAACTCTATTGCTAGCCCCCACGTTACCCTTAGTCTAGGTGTTGCCAGCGTGGTTCCTGATTTACAAGCCATGAGATCAGAAACCCTCTTGATTTTGGCCGCTGACAAAGCCCTATATCAAGCTAAGACAGACGGTCGCGATCGCGTGCAGATAGACCAAACCTTGCAGCCCACTGGCGTGGATTTACCCATAGCAGATTCCTCCTAGGCATTGAGAAATCGCTTAAATCCTTGTGGCTAACCGAAACTCGCTAGATGTTAATGCTTTGGGGAATCTTATTAGGATGCAGAAAATCATAAAACGTCGGACGGTCACTGTTGCGATCGTCAATGATGATCCCGAGTTCGTCTAAGCGTTGCTGAAATGCCTTTAATGGAGTCTGCACCCTCGAATCCGTAAAATAGGTATCCCCATATTCTCCCAATTGCGTGTAGTAGAGAGACCCCAGTAGATAAGTCATATCCATCTGGGTTTCTGCCTGTTTCAGGGAAGGGAGAAGATCAAAGTAGTCTTGAGTATTCGCCTGTGTCGATTGCGGTGCCGGCCGATATCCCGCCAAGGGCAAATTAGGGATATAGGTCATGTAGGTGGCTTGGGAGAAGTTAACGGCAGCATGTTGGGCACTGCCCGTAAAAATGATCAATGTCACCATATCCGTCAGATACACTTTGGTCCGCAGACTAGGCATCTCCTGTTCCAAAGAGATTTCACCAATATCCGTCATCCGGCCACCGTCTTCAGCTATCATCTCTGCTAACCAGGCTTGCAGTTCAGTATCTTCTACAACGTCCTGATCGTTGAGATAATATAAGTCCAAATAGCTCCCTACCCAGTTGTGAATCGCATCCCAAATCAATAGCGCATCATCTCGATAGGGATAATCGGGCAATTGATTGACATTATCCACACCTCGCCTGGCCAGCGTTGCGGGTAGCATCGAGTCATTGAAACCGTAAGGAAATCCTTGAACCGCTTTTACACTCAATTCTCTAGAGGATTCGATGGTGCCAGACATCACGGCATCCACAGTGCCCCCATCATTGATCAGACCAGAAATAGCGGCATTATTGATGAAAAGTGTTCCCTCGAAATGGGGACGTAACAGCACGCTGAGAGGATGATTGGGCGCGAGTTGGCGGTAGGTGGCCACCACGATCGGTTCAATGAGAAGGTGGGTTCGACCTAGGTGAGAAATGAGTTCATGGTAGTTGCCATCGGCAATTTGGACGATAGTTTTAGCCATATACCAGGCCCATTGCTCAGATTGCGGACTGCCCTCGGGCGGCGGAGTGAAAATAGGATTCGCTGGGCCAGGCTGTTGCTGACACTGAATCGCCACTGCCACGAGGGAACTATCGCCTGCTGGAACGGCAAATAAAGCGAGGGGTGCATAGACATATTTCTGAGCATCGGGAAAGGTGCCTGGTTCTAGCTGGTTGAGTACGGCGTAATCCGTGATGTAGAGTCGTCCTTCCTGCCCAGCTTGTTGGAGAGAATCGGAGGAGCCCATCACGGCCTGATATTGAGCTTCAGTCACAGGAAAATGGTCTGGCAGCGTTGTACATTGCTCTAAGACCAAAGGGTTAGGACCGGCTACGCGCTGAGCGGCAAAAGCACGATCAGTCCAGAATTGATGGCTAATACAAGGCAAATAAATGATTTGAAAGAGATCGTTATAGGACCGAAAGAGAGCTTCATAGTCTGACAAACTATCTTGGGCTTGCCTGACCTGCATGGCAAAGGCTTGATGGTTCAGTTTTTGCTGTTCTTGGGTATAATCCCTAGATTCTTTAACTTCTGTAATTAAGGTTTTCAGTAAGGGCTGATTGGCAGCTCCTCCATCCGTTGCAGATAGCATAGCGTCCTGAGATATGTCGGGATTGGTAGTGGGTTGCCTGCCATCTCGCAAACGCTGAAACCACTGAATAATGGGGAGGACTCTAGCTAACAGAAACTTTAAGAAACCTGCGCGTTCAGGGTTATTCAAAAAGCGGGTGATCCGGGTTAGCCAGGCAAAGCGGCGAAGCTGTCGAGCCGACCCTGTTTCGTTGACGTCTTGTAATGCCTGATTAGCATCAATGCGTAGAAGTAAGGATAAGGCATCTTGAATCCAGGCAAATTTGCCGATGGATTGATCTTGGGGCGGCACTTTTGCTGCCATTGCTCCACCATTAGGGAGATAGGTATAGTTGTATCGGTATTCTTGACGAGCAGTCATTAAAGCAGTTTGACGTTGAGATGGGTCTGGATCATTTTGAGGTAGAAAGATATCCATAAGATCTAGCGCAAAAGACAACAACAAAAGTGAAGTTATAAGTGTTGGAAATATTGATTCAAGCTGACTACTAAGAGATAAAAAGGGAAGAGATGAAATCTGACTATCAACTCCCACTCACTAGATTTACAGCTCAAACTTTTTCATATCATGGATATAGATGCAGAAAATTTAAGACCATCACGAAGAATAGTTTTCAATGCCAGTGGGGGAAGGTCGCTGGTAGGTCTAGGAGAAAATCTAATCTACAATTGAGTATGCATCTCCTACACTTGATGCGAAGTGATCAATATCAAATGGGTTCTGAGAAATAGTCTAGAGTTTGAAACATTTTAAATATCCTGAAAGTATTGGATATGGATAGGAATGGGGATGCGTAAATAAGTGCTTCTCATGGGCCTACTCCATCTTTTATATCCTTTTGAAAAACAAAAATATTACCTATTGGTTCGTAGCAGTAAAGCCGAACAATAAATTTAGGCTCAATCGGTGTTTCAGGGAGTTAGCTAAGCAAGGTGCCTAATAGGCTACTCATCAAGGCTTTCCCCCTTTTTCTGGCATTATGCACAAATTC
>JANQPU010000357.1 GCA_028285315.1 Acaryochloris sp. IP29b_bin.176 | reverse complement strand
ATAGACTTTACTCATGGCTCACTCGCTGCTGTTTGTTAGAACCTACAGCTTATGCCGAGAGAGCTTTCTTCGTTACATGAGACTTTTCATACATCCTCTAAGTCTAGGGTAGTGTTACTTAAGTCTAGGGCAGTATATCGGTGTTTTAAAATATCGTCTTTATATACTTACCAAATCTGTGAGTGTCTCTCCGAATTTACTAAAATAGCGTATTGACTACTTACTCCAAGTCAACTTTCAATTCCTGGGCAATTTTCTTTACCTTATTTATCACATCTTCTACCTCCCCACTAGAATAATCTTCGATATCTGATGCCTTAAACAAGGCCTTGTACTGCTTTTTGATTCGCTCTTTGGCGTCCTGTTGGGTATAGCCTTCGATAAATTCTATTTCTTCCTTACGGTATCGTTGCCAGTCTCGCAACCGTACCAGCAATTCCTCGAGTTCATACTCGAATGTCCCTTTATCAGGCCCAGTCGAGCCACGCCCTTCGTAGTAAACTTCAAAACTCCCGAGTAATAATGACCTTTTGTCTTTTAGTAATACTGCATGATCAAGCTCATGGCGTAAGGTTATTTCCGCCATCTCTTTGCTCGCTAGTGCCTCGAATCCCAGTTCGATCTTCGGACCTTTTTCTTTTCGCCGTGATGTATTTCCTCTGACTGCTGATTTATTAAATTTAATTACAGCATCAAGCTCTTTGAGCTGCTTTTGAACCCAATTCTGTTGAAGAAGCCACTGTAACACCTTTTGACATTTATCAAACTTCTCCAGAGTTTGTTTCTGCTTCTTTACATTTTCTTCATTTTGCTCCTTACTCCCTACCATGGTCGTAACTGTCGCTCCTGCCATCCGCCGCCGTTTCATGGCTTTTCGTTTCTCGGCAGGAGTCATCTCCTTCACAGGCCCCTTCTTCATACGCTGAATCGGTTTTATGGTCATAGTGGCATTGATCTTACCTGGCTCTAGTCCGTATTCTTTTTGTTCGTTCGCTTGCTCACCAAGTCCTTGCTCTGTAAAAGCTGTAGGGCAGGAACTGTCTATCTCCTCAGCAATGGAGTCCTTACGCTTGTTCGATAGATTCTCCGCAATACTCGGAATCAGAGTAAAGTGTTGCGAAGGATATATAATGTTCGGACTTTTTATCGGCGTACTTTCCACTACTGTATCTAGTGGCCTGACAATGGCTGTATGTTGTAAATTTTGCCTAACCAAATTGTCAGTTTTGTCTTTAAATTGACCCTTTTGGGGTAATGTTCTTCGGGGCATGGTATGTACTCTCCCTTAAGACTTTGCTAAGTTTTTAATTTTAAACAAGCTGTTTTACTATTCTAGAAAGAATTAATTCTTCTCAACCATCATTGGAGCTTCCCACTTAAAATCTCCCTCATAAATCGGCAGATCTAACTTCCGAAACTCTGCCCGTGCTGAACTGAAAATATTCGCCATCCCTACCATCCCACCATCCTGAGCTGCAGCGAATGCTGCATTAATGGCAATATTGTGAATACTTCCCCCCGTTAAATTCAGCTTTCCTAAATGCTCATAGTCTAATTCTCCTACTGGTGTTTTCTCTGGAAATACCTTCCGCCACATCTCCTGTCGTGACTCCACCGACGGAAACGGAAAATTAATCACAAACCGCAACCGCCGCATAAACGCACTATCCATCGACCCTTTCAAATTCGTCGCTAAAATCGCCAATCCTCGATACGCCTCAATCCGCTGCAGCAAGTAATTCACCTCGATATTGGCATAGCGATCATGGCTATCCTTCACCTCACTGCGCTTGCCAAACAACGCATCCGCCTCATCAAAAAACAGAATCGCCCCGCCATCTTCCGCCGCATCAAACAACCGTCGCAAATTTTTCTCCGTTTCGCCAATATACTTACTCACCACTGCCGATAGATCAATCCGATACAGATTCAATTGCAAGTCATTGGCAATCACCTCTGCTGCCATGGTTTTCCCCGTCCCGCTTTCCCCCGCAAACAGGGCATTCACCCCTAAACCCCGATTCATCCGCTCTCGAAATCCCCATTCGTCATAAACTGTGCTGCGATGCCGGACCTGGTCGGCAATTTGTTGCAGCAACTGGATTTGGTCAGGGGGCAAGACAATATCCTCCCAGGTGGCTTTGGTGTCTAACCGTTGGGCTAGAGCATCCAATTGAGGCCGAGTACGCGCTAAACAGGCCTGCCAAAGGCGATCTCCCAGAGCTGAGGTCTTGCCTTTCTTGCCGTTCGACGGATCTGACATGGATTCCGTCTGTGCTATTTCTGTTTTGACCGTTGCGCCGATCTCCTGAATATCCATCAAATTGAAATTAAATTGACTGGATAATAGCGCCGCGTTATGGTTGCGCGACCGCCCAAACACCGTCTTCCAAGTCTGCCACTGCTCTAGGGCCGTTGGCTTCATCACCTCAAAAGATAGGGTGGGTTGCTCTAAGGGGGCGCTTTGGTCCCGAATATCTAGAAAAAACAATCCGTGAACTTGGTTCAAAAATGCCTGCAGGACCGCTGCCGAGTTCTTGTCTGACGAGCTGATCTCCAGTTCCGGTTCTTCCAGGTACAGAGCCACCGGATACAACTGCATTTCCCGTTGCCATAGCCGCAAAATCGTTGCCAACTCTGAAGCATGAGTCGGTAATCGCTCTAATCGCAACCGCATCAGGGGCAAACCAAACGACTCCGTTACCGCCCCTGCCACCCTCTGTTTACTCATGCGATCGCGCCCCAATAGCTGAATCAGGGGGAGTCGCTGCCACTGGGTAATGGCATGAAGCTGATGGGAAATAGCCGTGACTACCTTCTGCTGAGAGGGGGCTAGCCACTCGTTCTCCGGTGTGGTTCCCAGGCTCTGTAGGGAGGTCACCAACGACATCAGCCGATCATCAAGATAGTTGAGTCCTTTGAGGTAATTCACGATCCGCTCGTCCGCTTTAATCGGACTCACTGTTAAGGGTTGTACCCCGGATTGATGAATTTCGATTAACCGCCAGGATCGCAACGGTCTCTCTGGGGCGACGATATCCCAGACCGGGTGGTCGAATAGCCCAAAAGCCAAGGCGAAGGTGGGATAGCCTTGAGTCTCTCCCTGGATTTGGGCACAAAAGCTCGTGATTTCTGTATCCAATTCCATCGCTGTACAGAGCAACAATAGGGATTGTTCAAACTCCGTTAGATCTAGGATAGAACTGAGGGTCACCAGAGCAGGTGGGGGCTCTATCGCCTCGGCAGCCGCCATCTTCGCCTTGGCTTCAGCAATCTCCACCTCAGTCACGATTCCATCAGGAATCATCTGCTGTAACCGAAGCCGCAACCAGTTGATCGCTATCGTCAGATAGGTAGCGTTGGCATCTTGCCAGGTGGCCAGATCACTCATCACGTCGCTCACACGTCTATTCCCAGTATTGCCGCCAAATTTTTTCCCTAGTGCCTGTTTATGAACTGTAATATCACTCGACAATGACTACCGTTTGGTTTGCCGCAAACTGCGGCGGGCGGGCCATAAAGTCTACGGGAATACTATCCACCCCATCCACCCGCAACCGCACCACGTATATCCCAGGACTCGCATCCCTCACCTGTACTCGCAATTCCGTAACCGCATTTTCCTCTGCCAGCGCCTCTACCTCCGTCACCGGAATACCCCGATCCCCCAACAACAAAGACACCACCTGATCCGCTAGAACCGGAGGCGTACAAGTCAACGTCAGCGTGACCGCCCCCGCCGAAACCATCAGCGGATCCACACTTAAAATCTGAGGAGCAATCGCCAACGGCCACGCCTCAGAAGACCAACGCCCATGTTCTCGCGGAATCACCAGGGACAGCGTATAAAAACCCACTCGCCACTCCCTTGCCGCTTCGGGCATCGCCATAAGATTAGGCAATTGCACCTGCAGCTCCGACTCCGTACGCCCTGGTAACGGCAGAAGAACCCTCGGTTCAGACAACTGGGAATGGGTCAGATGCACCTGCATCTCTGGATGGGTCAGATTCGTGCCTTGCAGGATCAGCACATCCCCCCACTGCGCACTCCGCTGACGATTGGGCAACAACACCTCCTCCAATTTGGCCTCCCCCGTAAATATCTGTGCAATAGCCCCCCGACCGTCAGGAAGTCGTGGCAGCACTGGTAATGCCAGATCGATCGGCAGCTTGCTATCAATTAACACCACCGACACCTGATAGGCCAAAGATGCACGATACTGCGCCTGAAACCCCCGCCACACCTGAGACATCTCCTCATGGGTCAAGGATTGGGACGTAATCAAAATCTGCTCCGTTTGCTTGTGCAGATCACTCTCCGGCAACTCTGTTGCTGTCGCCGCCTCAATCTCCGCTGCCTTCAATGTGGAATGGTCATGTAAAATACTCATCACCCGTCCCAATAACCGATGGCTCTTCGCCTCACTATCTTTCTCGCCATACACCGTGACCAGATAAAACAGATCGAGTCCCAAAGGCGGTTTTTCCATTGTTCCCTTGGGCCGAGCCGGTTTAGGAATATTTTTCCAGCCCATATTGATGGCCGTGTGGTAGAGGTAAAGATTGACCTGATTGCCCTCCTCTTTACTACGAGCCTTATCGAGGGGAAGTGTGGTAATCCGGCCACTGCCTAATTCATCTCGAACCCCCAAAAAGAGAATACTTTGGAGAGTGGTGGTCACCGCTGCGATCGCCATTGAGTTGCTCATGCAGGCTGGTGTTCCTTGATCACATCTTCAGACTTAAGAGGACGTCAGAGCAGTCAGTCTAAAAGGCTGAAACCCTTATTCTTCGTAGTGTTTAACGATGGAGTCTCTACTGACGAGGTTAGAGATAACTCGCTTCACTGTACTCTCTACCTATAACCTAAGTTCCAGATAAAAAATACTCAACTAAGGTCGTAAATCATTGGTCTCTCAGTGGATTAACCCAAATGCTTCAATGATCTAAGGCTGTATCGCCATACCCCGTAGGTTAGGTTAAAAGTACGTCGCCAACTGGGTTGAGCATGAAAAAGTTTTCACTGTCTTGTGTTTATATCGTGGGTTTGGGGCTAATCACGGCCTGCACTCCACCCGCTGAAGAAAGCGATCCGCCCCCAGAAACGCCGAGGGAACCGATTAGCCAAGAAAGACCCACCCCCACTCCGCCCATAACAATAGAACAAGACGGGAATCAACCCACCCACTCCCCTGTCACCCTCCCAGATCAACTGCCACCCGTCGCCAGTCCTGCTAGTCAGCCCCCACCTATCATCAAGCCTGATGAAAGCGTGGTTGCACCTGCGCCTAGTGTGGTGAACAGCTCCCAAAGTCCGCGCACGTTCTGTGGTAACGACCATCTGTTTGAGAGTATGAACACACCGGACTACCAGATTGTTATCTGCTTGAACCAACCTAGCCAAACCGTCAAAAACTATCGCTATATCGGAATTGAGAAAAAGACGGGGTCGAAGATTGTGCTACCTGCCAAGACCTCTGGCGATTACTATGCTCTTTCCTATGCAGCAGTAAATGGGGACGTGACCTACAAAATTGAGACTAATCCAAAAGCACTGCGGGATGCTCGTTTGGTGGTGACTCAAGGGAATAAAGAACTGCTTAGTCAACGCATTGATCAAAGGGAGTTAATTCTAGATTAGACATAGGCTTGAAGGTTCTGAAGCCAAAACTCTGTCTATCGCCCTAAAGATTCAACATAGTCTTTTGCTTCTTTGAGGCCATATCCCAATTGCAGGCGCACAAATTTAATGGCTTGGATCTTGCGGTTTTGAGACAGCATCTGCCGCACTTCGGAGTCAACTTCAGCCCGGTTTAAGGATGTGGAGGGTTTGCCAAACTCATTAATGGGAGGCAGTTTGGGTAAGGTATCCAGGTATTGTTTGGCTTCCTGGAGGGCCATTCCCTGTTGCCGTAGTTTTTTGACAGCAGTAATCGTTCGTCCTTCGGCAACGAATTGTTGAACCTGCTGCCTGAGGTCGTTGCTAACTAAAATGGGATTCAAAACAGAGGGCGAATCCAAGATGGATGAGGATTGGTCTTCAAAATGGGGGGTGTCTGGGGGTAGATCAGATAAGTCCTCAAAATTCGGTGGGTCTGGGGGCAGATTTGAGAAATCCTCAGAGAAATTAGAGGTCGTTTCTGCTGCTGGAGGGGTGGTATGGGGTGGGTTGGATTGGTAAGAATCAGGGGCGTTAGCGGCTTTTTCTCCCTGCTTGGGTTGGAAGGCCAACCATAAGACCAGGACCAAGATTGCGATCGCAATAACAATCCAGACACCCATAAATCTTGATGCTCTCAGCTAGTAGTTGGGCAAGATTATACTTCAGGAGTTGGAATCATTGGGTGGGGTCAGCCATCTGTTCTGAAGTCAGAGGTTTAAAGCATGAATCGTCAAATTCGGTTAGTTTTGTTATTCAGTCTTTTGTTAACAACATCAGGGATTGTGGTTAGTCCCAGGGGCTATGCAAATCCTCAACCTCCCTCCACCCAACCTGCCCCCCAGACACCGCAAGGTCGAATGCTCACGCGTTTGTTTACCAGCTCAGTGGTGCTGGCAAATTGGTTTGCCCCCTCGTTCTTAGCACAAGTGGCAGCGCCCCAGGTGCAGACGATCATTCAAGATATGAAACAACAACTCGGTCCCTACCAAGGCGTGCGAGCAGAAGGAACCGAATATGTCGTGGTGTTTGAGAAAGGGATTGTCCCCACACGCTTAGTGCTCAATCAGCAAGGGTTGATTTCTGGACTGTTGTTTCAAGCCCCGCGATCGCATCCCCAAAAATCACAGGATCTAACTGCCGCTTTTAAGACATTACCGGGCCAAGTCAGTGTGCTGGTGCTTGAAAACGGCACGCCCAAGCTTTCCTACAATCCGGATCAGCCTTTAGCCGTTGGCTCCGCTTTTAAGCTAGCTGTGCTCAATGTGCTGAAAACGCAGATTGCTGCCAAACAGCAGTCTTGGGATACGGTGCTGAAACTAAAATCTAACTTACAAAGCCTACCGTCTGGGTTCTTGCACACTTGGCCCAGTCATTCATCCTTGACGGTCTATAGTTTGGCAGCTTTGATGATTTCCCAAAGTGACAATACGGCGACGGACCATCTGATTCAGCTGGTGGGCAAATCCTCTTTGGAGAAGCTTTCCCCTCGAAATACTCCGTTTCTAATGACGAGAGAAGCCTTTATACTCAAGCATCCGAAAAATGTATCCCTGCGCGATCGCTTTCTTGCTGCTGACGCCCAACAGCGTCAAGCCCTTCTCAGGGAATCAGCCCCACTCCCCTCCGTTTCAGATCTGGGATCAGGGGTACTTTCCCCAGAAATTGAGTGGTTCTATACAACAGCAGAGCTTTGCCAACTGATGGCAAATGTTGCCGATTTGCCCCTAACGCAGATTAATCCAGGCTTGGCGCGTCCGCAAGACTGGCAGACCATTTCGTTTAAAGGCGGATCTGAACCTGGGGTACTCAATTTCACCACCCAACTCCAAAACAAAGAGGGCAAAACCTTCTGTGTCTCTGCCACCTGGAACAACAATCAACCTCTGGAAGAAGCCAAGTTTACGGCCCTTTATAGTGGCTTAATTGATAGCCTCAGCCCCCAAGAGAAACCAGCGGCGACAGCAAATTAGGGTCTTTGTCCCCCAGCGGGGGGTCTGCCTTGACCAGGATTGGGACGGCCACCGGACCTTCCTGGACTGCAGGATGAAATGAAGGGAATTGGGATGCAAGTGCCAATTCCGATTCTGGGGCTACGAACCGTTGGCTCATTCTCTTCTTCTGGCAACTCAGGGACAGGGGCACACAGCTCAGCCAGTTCCGTTGATGAAGAGGCAGCAGCAGATTGCCCAGCCACAGCCTTGGCTGTTTCTTCCCGAATCACTAATAGTGGTGTTTGCACTTCGGCAGGCTCTTGCGCCACCAGTTGCTCTTGCTCTGGGGCCAATACTGAACTAATGGGACAGGCTTGGTAGAACGCTGGCAAATTAAACGATTTGACGGGTCCAACCACATTATCTTTAATTTCCACCTGTTCACCCGCCTTCAGCTTAATCTGTTCTGCGCCATTTTCATTCGAGACAAAGATAGGTCGCCCAGGCTTCTCCGTTAGGGCACTGACTAGCGTTGTATTTTGGGTGGAGTCATGGCGAACGGTCAGGGCTGTGCCAAATGCCACAATTTTGGCGGTAGGCGTAATCACTGTTGTAATACCCTGTCCAGGCTGGATCATCGATAGAACTAATCCATGCTTGAGTTGGAAGCTGCGAGTATTTGGCACAAAGAAGAACTGGGCGTTGGCATGGACTCGAAACAACGTGCCTTCGTTAAAGAGCAGTTTAGCCCAAGCACTAGACCCTGTTTTGAGAATATCCATCGGCACCATGACATCACCGATTTTAGCGAGACGGGGTTTTTTCTTGACTGGCTCTAGTTGAACATGTGAGTCAAAGTCATAGACCTTAGCGCTGGTTAAGTTAGTCCCTGCTAAAACAGGTTGGATGAATAGCCCACTGAGTATGCTGCCTGCTGCCAGGCTAGACAACCTTCTCATCCTTTGTAAGCCCATTCCTCAATCCTCAAAAATTCCAACTAGAAGCTATCTCTGGCTGGCAATATCAGTTGCTTCATCCCTGATGAGCTTTCTTCCAAACCAATCTACTCAGGAAACTACTCCTCTATCTGATTGCCAGAGAGGTCCTTGAGTTCCAAACTTAACTCATACCCACAGTAATGACTATATGAGTATGGCTAGCTAGGACGAAATTAGCTATCCCACCCTATGGAAAGGATATGATGGCTCAATTCGTAATCCCGCAGGCCCCGCTTCCACAATGACAACAGGCCCAGCAGACTGATCTGCACCTAGTGCTCTACCGAAACACAATGTCGTTACTCTTGCCTCACTTCTATATGAGGTTGTAGTAAGTGACTAGGAGATTTGATTTGAGGCGATGTGCGACTAAATGCCTGTAACCGTTGATTCCTCGTTTCCTCTGGCTAAATGTTGTGATCAGTAGCAACGTAGTATCAGTACTTTCAGGAAAG
>JANQPU010000014.1 GCA_028285315.1 Acaryochloris sp. IP29b_bin.176 | reverse complement strand
GGAGCCCTTGGGCAAACAGTTGTTCAAATAACGCCTGAGAAACATAGCCACGGTCGCCAAAAAGCTTTCCAAATAAGTCTTTACTCATTTCAGGAACAGGTTTGCGGTCATCGGTATTCCCAGGGGTCAGGGCCACGGCTAACAGCTCACCTTGAGGGTTGATCAGTAAATGCAGCTTAAAGCCGAAATACCAACCTACCGAGGACTTACCCCAGCCCGCACTATCTTTGAAGACCTGGTGACGATTGGCTCGCTCGTTATGACAGACAGCCAATGACGTTGAATCAATGAAACTCACCCCACTGATGGCGCCTAAACAACTGTGGTTGAAAAAGGCCATCAAAGCCATCACGCTCCAAGGCATTAATTCGACAAGCGGTTGTAGCTCACCAGTTCAGGGAAAGCCCCTCGCCAATCCGATAGAACCTTTTGCGTATAGAATGCTTTGAATGTCTTGTAACCAGAACCATGAAAGGCAATGACTATGGTCATTACCTCATTGATACTGAGTCGAGATTGATAGCGTTTGGCTTAGCCTTCGCCGGATAGTCTGGTGGTGTGACGCTCGTTGAAGGCTTCATAGGTTGGGTAGAAATCATCGACGTCACAAAAGATTTGGGTGAGGTCAAGGCGCTGTAAATTGAAGTCCATGGCTGAGATTGTTTGAATGTAACACTTTGAGCTTAGATCTCAGCCCTTCTTATTAGGCGTTTTTTTCTGTCGAACTCAGGTATACAGAGGAATAATTGCCAGCACTCCGTTGCTTGAAATTTGTTCCTTTGCCTCTTATTTCGTTCATTTTGACGACTCAATCAGCGGATTCTGGCTAAATCGCTCGATTTAATACTAATTGTTCGTATTCCAGGTAACAGATTTGAAAGTAAAAATAGAGTATTAATTTGTTTATAGGTTAGTAAGCGCTGCTAATCATAATTAAAGCCGATTTCTATCATAGTTAATATTAGACTCTTCACAGGTAATTACTCTGGGTACAGTGATCTTCAGCCAGGACAGCAAAGATTGTTAGGTAGATTGATACGTTAAATTTAAATCATTATTCTTAGGTATCTAGTCCTAATGTTAAACAATACTTATACTCAGCTTCTAGGGGTTGAGCATCCCTCTACTCCTGACCAACAACTTGAAGTTACTTCCACTAATATGAGTTCTCAACCTATTCCTGAATCGTCGCCTTACTGGACACCTATTGCTCTGTACTACCTTGAGCGAGAGGCGGAATGGGCTAGAGGCTAGACAGATCAAAAGTTTTGAGATGCTCTAATTTGATACAACCTAATTATAGAGTTGGGATAATACTCTCTCGACTGTTTTGAGTCGCCAGCAAGATTGCGGCTAAATAATTCGATCTCTATATCTGCAATTCCACTACACTTTTGCAGATTAATCTGACAGTTACTGATCTTAAATACTGATACATTAAAGATATCCAAAGCGCTAGGGTGGGTTGAGATGGGAATAACCTTATCCAGATCAATTCGGTATAGAATTGTGAGCTGAGGTAGCCCAACGATCACGGTATAATTTTCAAGATCTGCATAATTAGGTAGTTCGGTAAGTTTAGTTCGAAAGGGTGATAGGACCATCTGAATAGAGGCTCCATGCTCTTGGTGCAGTGAGCGATATTCCAAGATTAATATTGAACTGGAAAAAGAATATTTCGTAGTCCCTATTACTCAATTAACATCAAGTATCAAGGTAGACTCTTACAGTCATACCCTGTCTGCATAAAGGTAACTTTAACGACGTGATAATTTCTTACTAAGATTTTAGGAAGAATTTTGGAACGAGTTACCTGCAGTTGCCAAGGCATTTTGCAAAGCACTACTGTGGATACTGTCTTGTGATCGCACCCTATGTCTCCTCAACATAGCTGAGTAACCTTTTATCAATATTTCTTAGCATTAGAGACTTCTACAGTGGTAGGCAGATAATAAATATCAGTGCTACACCCAAATGGGATGGAACTACAGCGGACTGGCAGTGTTTTCTGCCATTACCCGTGATTTGAGGTATACCATGCGAGTCAATCCCCTCACTATCGGTCCCATAGTTGGAGCAACTACTCCTACCTCCGTCCGCATCTGGGGAAGAGGGAAGTATGAGAAGACTCGGATAGGGTGTAAACGGTGCCTAGGCATTGCTCGGCTAAAAAAACTAGAAGACCCAATCTATGGTTCAGGGCAATTTTTCAAACTGAATCCAAATTTTGACATGACCGGGATTACCGTATTTGACCATTTGGAACCTGAAACTCGCTATGTTTTCCAAATTGGCTGGTGTTTCTCTGAACGGCACTATTCAGATATCCCCAATAACCTACGATTGAACTGGACTCAAGCTAGCTCAGGAGAAGTAACAACTGCTTCTGCTCATCCTCAAGCCCCTCGACAGTTTATTTTCGGTTCCTGCCGATATTTATTGCGTCTATTTCTAGGGTCTCTGTTTGATACCCGCGGTGATAAGACTTTTCAGACCATCTCGAAATTGCTCGCGAAAAATGATTCCATCAATCAATTTCTGATGCTAGGGGACCAAATTTATGCTGATGATCTCAACGTTATTGGCGCAGATACCCGTTTAGATGAGTATTACAAACGTTATCGGCAAGCGTTCTCTCAGCCCTATATCCGACAAGTTATGAGCCAAATCCCTACCTACATGACCCTTGATGATCATGAAATTGAGGACAACTGGCCAACTCAAAGTCCCCCGAAAGATTATGTTACGAAGTACCCTGCTGCTATTCACGCTTATCTAACCTATCAAGCGAGCCATAGTCCATTATTCCCAGCCCACAAAAAACGGATTTATGGCACTCCAGATAAACTTTGGTACACCTTCAGTGATGGGTGTTGCGATTTTTTTATAACGGATACCCGAACCGAACGGCATCTTGCCACTAAACGCATGATCAGTCAAGAGCAACTAGATGCGCTCAAGAGCTGGCTGAAGAACGGTTCCAATCGAGTAAAAATAATCGCCACATCTGTCTTACTGTTCCCAGACGCAACACAAGCCAATGACGATCAATGGTCAGGCTTCCCAGAACAAAGACGCGAGCTGTTCGACTGGATTTTCCAGAACAAAATCAGGCGAGTGGTCTGCATTTCGGGAGATATTCATGCCTCCTTATCCGCAGAGTTAGTCAGTCCAGAGGATCCCGACTTCAAAATTATATGTGTTGTCTCGTCTCCCTTTTTCTGGCCTTATCCCCATCCAGCGCCGAATGCCTTTAATCTGTCAGGAACGCTGGAACAAAGTACAATCGCCACCTATGTCATTGCCAACCCCAGTCAACCCTATCAGAGCGATAATTTCACCTTGGTTAAGGTCGATCTTGAACATGTTGAAGTCGAGGTCTTCTCTCGAAAATCAGAAAGCTTAGCCCCCGAATATACAACAGTCCATTCATTCACATCTGGATAAAATCTTGAGGCAATTACGCTAGCAACTCTTGCTGATCTACTTCAGTGTTGAGTTTAGGGTAGTCTCGGTTACGCCAAATTAACCGTTAGAGATGTAACAATCTGACAGAAATACTATAGGCAGCCAATGATGCATCGACTTACGGCAACGGGAATCATGCTGATAGTTGCGTTAGTGACTCTGGTTAGCTGCATATCACTTCAATCCTCTCCAGCGCAAAAATCGTCTAGCCTCTCTTCAAAAGATAAACGTCAGCAATCGATCACATTGCGCAATGGCGCTATGACCTTAGGCAAGACTGTTCCTGGATTTTGGCACCATCAGTGGGTTGGGAAAGGCAAGATCTCAATTACTCGCGATACTCAAATTTTTAAAGAGGGGCCTGCAGCACTAAAGGTATCTAGCACGTCTGGTCCTGCTAAGGGACAAGCGTTTCAACTTATTAAAGGTGCATCGGGCCAATCGTTCACTGTCAGCGGTTTTGCCAAATCGACTGGAAATGTCAAAGTCCACGTTGCGGTGCAGTCCTTTTCTAAACAGTTACGCCCCCTCCAATTTCAGCCAGTCAAGTATCTATTCAATAATCAGGATTGGATTTCTTTCTCTCAGGAAATTGCCCTGCCGCCCAAAACCCATCGGTTTGGGATAGTGCTGTTATTAGAAGGTCAGGGGGAAGCCTGGTTAGACGAAGTCAAACTGACTGGCATTAATGTCAGAAATATTGCAGGTAATCCCGTAAAACTCCCTCCGCCAAAGCAGCAAGATCCCACTATTCCCATGCATGGATACTACCCAAAGTTTCCCCGAGCATGGCTGAAACTCCATCAGCAACACCTCAAACAGACTCAAAGACGCCAAATCAATGTTGTTTTCTTAGGTGATTCGATTACCCAAGGATGGCGAAAGCACAAACAACTCTGGCAACAATACTATGGCAAACTCGATGCTGTAAATTTTGGTGTTGGGGGCGATCGCACGCAACAAATTCTCTGGCGAATAGACCATGGTCTATTTGACCAAATACAACCTCAATTAGTTGTTCTCAATATTGGTGTGAATAACCTTTGGGGTGATCAATTTGGTGCAGCTCGCATTGCAGAAGGGGTAGAGAAAATTGTTGACACCATCCAAGCTAAGAGCCCGCAAACGAAAATTTTACTGCTTGGCATTCTGCCAACCGGTGAAAAACCAAATACTGCCAATCGAAAAAAAATACAAGCCATTAACAGACAAATTGAAAGACTTGATAATGGTTCAACGATCCGTTTTCTGGATATGGGTCCTAATTTTCTAGAACCGGATGGCACAATCTCAACAAAGATCATGCCTGACTATCTCCATTTATCTAAACAAGGCTATAAAATCTGGGCTACATCAATGCAAAAAACGTTTGCCGAGATGCTAAAACAGTAAATCAAAAACATCTTCAGCGATATCAATCAAATCATCAAATGTTGACATTCCAATCATTTGATGTCAGTAAAATCAGCACTCAGGGAACTATATGGGCAAGAATTAACTTTTGAATCAGAGTTTTAATCGTTAGCTTTAATTCAATCACTCACAATCAACTTTGTTCAAGACGCTCTCGTGCCATTCACAGTCAAAATGATGTGCGATTAATATAGGCCATCTACTCTATCTTGATCTATAGTGCTATCTCTGTTATGTGGGGTGAGATATTGTTGAGGGACTGATAGTTGTTGTGAGGACAAGCGACAATCATGGGGGATATCTAAATGTCAAATCTTTTAATGAGACCAGTATCAATACATCGCAGTTCATCGGTCTCATACTCTAGTTTTATTGCAGTGACTTATACAAGATAATCTCTCTACAGAGAGAATCTTTGTGCGCATCTGGTTTCACAATATTTAGATTTTTTAGCTAGTAATCCATAGCACAAATGGAATGCTATCCCGTTTGTAGCATTGAAATTCTATTGGTTGAGATGTAGCAAAGGCGGACACCCTACTCTAACTCTGCTTGGTAGCAGTTATAGCAAGTTATAGGGCTATGAATTTATTCAATATAGTCCTCATCCATTCCTGTGTATATTTTCGCTCTACCAGGAGAAAGTATTCCTTCTCTACATAAGGAGTACTCCATTGACTTATCAAACTTCAAATTAATTATTGATATCGTATAAATAAGAGATAATGTTAAACTTCGACGATTACAAAATTGAGTCCTATGGAGGTTCTCAAGATCAGAAACTAAGCTTTTCTACACTTCTGGATGGTAATCTATTGCAGTTGTCTGGGAATGGCTGGAAAAAACTCAAGCTGCCTTATCAAACTACTAAAAATACTATTCTAGAATTTGACTTTAAAAGCAATATTCAAGGGGAAATTCATAGCATTGGATTTGATGATGATAATCTCCTGAGTCCAACCCAAAGCTTTCAACTCTATGGTAGCCAAGCTTGGGGAATAAAGCAGTTTAACCACTATCAGACTTTCGCGGGTGACTGGTTAACTTACCGTATTCCTGTGGGGGAATTTTTTACGGGCAATGTAGCCTATTTAACATTTGGCAATGATCAAGATGTTCCTCAGCCTAATGCGGATAGCTTTTTTCGGAATGTGAGGGTGTTTGAATCAGCGCCTTTAGCTCCATCAACATCATCAGGTACCCCTCTACCTCCTTCTACATCTCAGTCTCCTTTGCTGGCGCCGCTATCATCAACATCAATTGACATAATAGGTGAAGTAGGACGGATTTCTGGGCTTACCCACCGCAAACAGACGATCACACTTCAGCATCACTATATAAACCCCATCATCTTTGCTCAAACGCTCAGTTACAACGGTGGACAACCTGCAGCAGTTCGGATCGATAACATTCAGAGTAATCGTTTTCAGCTCTATATTCAGGAACCCAGTAATCTTGATGGCAAGCATACGGGCGAAGACATTAGTTATGTGGTGTTGGAAGCAGGATCATGGATTTTAGAAGATGGCACAAAGTTGGAAGTTGGCACCCTAGAGAGCAATCGCTTGGTGTCCAATGGATTTGAATCCGTTAGCTTTCGTCAAAATTTTTCCGAGTCCCCCGTCGTCTTTAGTCAAGTTCAAACTACTCACGGTTCAGATTTTGTGCGCACTCGGCAGCAAGCTGCGACGGCCAGTGGCTTTCAAGTGGGCATGGAAGAGGAAGAAAAGAAAAAAGATTCTGGTCATACTACGGAATCGGTGGGTTGGTTGGCTATCGAGTCTGGCTCAGGAACTTGGGGAGGGCTAACCTATCAAGTTGGCCAAACAGGAGATACCATAACTCATAATTGGGAATCAGTGGGTTTCTCAGGCTTTACGTCAGCTCCCAACTTTCTAGCGTCTCTTGCTTCCTACGATGGCAGTGATTCCGCAGGCGTTCGTTATCGCAATCTTCACCATACTTCTGTAGAAATCAAGGTAGAAGAAGACACCTCTGCGGATTCGGAAACGTCCCACACGAGTGAAATCGTTAGTTTTTTAGCAATTCAAGGAAATGGGTTGCTTCAAGGCTCTAAAACTGCAAACGTTACAAGAGATACAGGGGGAACTGTGGCAACACGGAATGTAACTCAGCGGCCTTTTGCTGCCAACTCGATTTGGAATACACCCATTGGGTCTGATGCTGAGTATGTTGATGCCAACATTGAATGGGCCAAAAACGCAACGGTTGATGTGGATCATTTTTATATCCTCAATGGAGATGACCCGTTACAACCGCTCTATAACCATGGAACCTGGGGTCCAGGTCGCACCACTGGCAGTACCTATCAAGGGATTTCCCTACCGCTTCCCGATGACTTATTGATTGGCGATGCGACCAATGGCAAGACTCCCAATAATTCTGCGGCTTTCTTAATGCCGGATGGCCGCACGTTGGTTCAGGTGAATGCATTAACCCGCGATCGCAACAGTGATTTCGTCTACGGTCAGAGATTACCCTATACCCTTAATGTGGCCGAGTATGAAGATATATATGGAACTGGTATAGAAGGGGCCCATGCGGGATCGGGATTATCCTCCATTGGTGGCACAATTCGACTGGGTGAACTCATCGGTCCTGACCCTATTCAGCATGCCCTTAAAGTTAACCTTTGGAGCCAAAAATATTTTTCTTACACTCAAGGAGCAGGTGGGGGACTGGGATATCGTTGGCCTGCGACTAAAGCAGATACCCATGCTAGCCCAGGAACTTATGCTGGTCCTACGCCAGAACTGCTCAATGGCAGCTTGCTGGCAATTCCACCAGACCTGACGCCAGAGCGCTTAGGGATTCAAACAGAGGCAGGTAGAAAACTCTTTTATGCGTTCCAGGACTATGGTGCCTATCTTGTCGACGATACGGGGTGGGATGCCCATGCGATTGCCGTTGAAAAAGGGGTCACTCAAGAATTTTCCAACCACTACGGCTTCAGTTTTACCAGCAACAGTGGTCCTTTTTATGAAGACTATATGCAGTTATTTTCTGCATTGCATGTTGTCGATAACAATGCCCTCGACAATATCGGTGGTGGTGGATCACCACGCGCCCCCTTAGCCCCGGACTTTGATATCGCTGCACCCCCTGCATTTATCGGCAACGCCGACTCAAATAGCCTTGAGGGTGATGATCAAGCCAACAGGATAGACGGCAAAGCGGGCAATGATCTACTCCAAGGACGCGGTGGACATGATTTCATCACGGGTGGATCAGGTCGAGATACCCTCGATGGCGGTAACGGCAACGATCACTTAATCGGTGATACCAGCGCTGATCATCTGCTGGGGGGACAAGGCAATGATTATCTGGATGGTGGTGCTTACGGTGACATCCTCGAAGGTGGAGACGGAGACGATCATCTCACAGGAGGAACGGGTAAAGATCGTTTGATTGGGGGGGCTGGCTTTGACACCGTTATCGAATCTGGCGATGTTGACTTTGAGCTGACTGGGGATAAATTAATTGGCACGTGGACAGATACCCTCCACAGTATTGAACATGTGATTTTGAGTGGCGGAGAGAGTGACAACAGGTTAGAGGCAACTCAATTTCAAGGCACCGTCCATTTACATGGTGGGGAAGGTCACGATCAACTAATAGGCGGGGCAAAGGGCGATGTCCTCGTGAGCAGTTCTGGACAAGACACCCTTACAGGAGGTGCAGGCGCAGATACCTTTGATATAGCTGGCAGAGTTGAGTTTTTACAAAGCAATCGAAATAACCCCTTGCAAGAGGGTGAATTTGTTCAGATTAATGACTTCAACATGGCTGAAGACACCCTAGTTCTACTGGGATCTGCCAGTCAATATGTTGTGGGTTCCAGCAGCAGAGGAACAGAAATATACTTCGATACCAATGGAGACGGTAGCACCAGTCAAGTAGACACAATTGTAGCGGTGATTAAAGGTGCAAACTCCATTGATTTAAACGATTCATCCATAAACTACATTGCTTGAGCCGTCAGTTGCGGATGGGCGGAGCTAGTGGCGCTCTTGGTCTGCCACCGCCCCCAATCGTTTCAGGAGTATTATTGACCACCACTGAGAGAGATTTAAAGATCCTCATCACATCATCATAGAATGGACCTTCAGAGCTGTTGAAAGAATAGCCATAAGTCTGTCGAAACTCTTTGAGAACATTATGCTCTAAAGGAATGGCATGAACGTTCCATCCCGTATCATCCACAACGTAAGCACCATAGTCCTGCAAGGCATGGAAGAGCTTTTTGGCAGGCTGCGTTTTTAGTCTCAGACGTGAAACTGTGATGTCAGGTGGAATCGCTAATAGTGCGCCTTGAACCAGCTCAGAGTTCTTGCCACCATATTGCCTGGCTGCATACTTGTCAGCACGATCGGCTGGCCAGCGATATCCAGGGATTTTTTTAGAGTAAAAAAGATATTTTTCCCCCCATAAATTAATCTTTAGCGCATGCCGTATGGGTTGGTTCCCAGTCAGTTCGCCCCTGCGAATTGAGCCGCCAATCGAAGACAAGCCCGATCCAAAATGTGCACCGCCAATTCCTTCACCGTAAATGTCAACGTTGGGGAAATAACGCCAGCCGTAGATAGGCCCCCCTGGTTCGCAACGTGCCAATGGCTCAAGCTGAACGAGTGTCTTCCCATCCGGCATTAGAAAGGCAGATGCGTTGTTCGGTGTCTTCCCTTTCCTTGCATCTGGAATGATCAGATTGTCAGGAACAGGGAGCGAAATTTTCATTGACTTCTTTTTGCCGCTGCAGCGCTTCCTCCAAGAGCCTGGCGCATAGACAGGTTGGCGAGGATCATCGGCATTTAGCTTAAAAAAATATTCTTTATCTACCCGCAAGCGCGGTGCAGATTTAAGACGAGCAGGCTCATACTGGGCATCAGAGCCAATGGGCATATTCCAAATAGATTCTGAAGAAAAAGGCCATAGAAATTTATCTCTGGAGGTCGGGGCATTTTGACTGTAATCAACTGGTCTGGAAGCCAGGTGAATTAGTGGTGCTGGTGATGAGCGGCTACTAACCTGCTGACAGGCCAGTAATCCGAACACCCCAATCAGAACACATAAAAACGCAACGTACCTTTTATAGCGAGTTGTTCTGAGCATGAGCTAAATGTAAAGACTCTTCATCGTTACTCCCAACAATGGCTTTGTTGCCCAATCTATCCACAGAAAACTAGCCAAACTTGAGTTGAGCCTTCACCCGTTCCAAAGCCGTTAAATGCTTAATAAAGGTCAACACAAACCACAAACGAATTTTCTGGTGAAAGGTATCTACCCGAGCACGAGCAAAGGTTTTGAAAGGAGGGAAAATATCTCTAGCGATATCCCGTGCAAATTTTTTCAAGGTATAGGTACTGGACCGACTGAGATCGTAAGGACCTCTAGTCGTCCTTAGAATTTTCTTGTAAAGCTGCTCAAATGAATGCCGGGCAGGGTGAAAGACATAAGCATCTTCTGAATAGACTTGCTGATACCCAGCGGCAAAAACCCGTTGCCCCCATTCATAGTCACCTCCGGACTTCAGAGTTTGGTCAAACAAGCCAACTTTGTCAAAGATTGCTTTGAATGTGAATACATTCGCTGTGGCCCCAAATTTTGCATGCTTTAAGTACAAATCTTGTTGCAGATACAGCACGCTGTCACAAAGCTCAATTGAGTTAGGGTGTTGGGGATCTTGATAGCTAAACTCAATTCTGCCAGCCACCAGACCACAGTTTGCAACACTGCGTAAGCTGTGAACGCCTTGTTCAATCCAGTTAGGCGCTGGAATACAGTCTGCATCAGTAAAGGCTAGTATGGCTCCTTTGGCGATCGCAATTCCCGTATTGCGGGCAGCATACGAGCCCCGCTGGGTCTCTAAGATCATTGAAGCATGGGGAAATTGGCTCACCACCACGGTCACATCCTCATCAGATGCATTATCAACCACAATCACTTCGTAAGCATCATCTGGAAAAGTCTGACTTTCTAAAGCTCGCAAACAGTGCTGTAGCCGTTCCGAATCATTGAAAATGGGAATAATGACAGATACGAATTCAGATGTTTCTACACTCATAAGCAATGTTGTAAATAATCCCTGACAAACAGATGATTCGTTTTTTGCCTAAGAGATATTACCAATCTTAAACCACTCTTTTTGTAGACTCTTGAAACGACCTAGACTGTTGGCAATATTGCATATCCATGCGATTGCCCATATTGCGGCAAACCGACGACGAGCCTCATCACTACCACTTTTGCAAATAAACTGCCAGTATCCCCAGGGATTAGGAGGGAGTAGATCCCTAAGTGACTTCAGCAAAATCGCAGACAAGGAAATACCTTGATTGAGCTGAATATCAAGTTGACCCATGCCTACACGATAACCCTTTTTGACTAGTGAACTTAGATTTCGGGCAGGGTGCAGGATCTCTGCATGGGGTGAATAGACTAACTTGAAGCCAGCATCTGTAGCTTTTTTGGTCCACTTGAAATCTCCTCCAGATTTGAGACTGGCATCAAATAGGCCAATAGCATCGAAAACATATCTATAGGCAAATAGATTTGCTGTAACGGTTAATTGTCTAGTCTCTATATTTTTCTTGACTTGAAGCGCTGTAATAGAGTCAAAAATTTCTGCTGTAGATTTCTGAGATGAGAATAAAAAGGTGATTTTTCCACCAACAAGATCTACTGACTCCGACTTGAGTGATTTAACTCCTTGTTCGATCCACTGGGAATTGGGCACACAGTCTGAGTCAGTAAAAGCTAAAATTTCACCTTTGGCAACAGTAATTCCCTTGTTCCTCGCAGCATAGGAACCAGGACTAGCTTCTGAGTGTAGTTGAACATTATTGAACTCTGCTATCACTTCTCTGATATTGTCAGTTGAATTGTTGTCGACAACAATCACTTCATAGGAAGTCAGTTGATAGCTTTGATTTTGTAGAGCTTGTAGACAAACTATCAACCGCTCTAAGTCATTAAAGACAGGAATGATAACTGATACTTGAGGCAATTTATCATCCATAAAAGACTTTATAAATACAAAAATATATATACTTAATAACTCTAAAATTTAATCCCCCAGCGTGAAATATCAACATCATAGTCTCGCTTTAATTTGCAAAGGTCATCATGTAACTCTTTTAAAACTAAGTCTCTTTGGTGATCTGAAAGCTTGATTTTTTCTCCTACCTCCTTGCCAATAGATCTGCGAATAGCTTGCTGAAAGCGCCAAGGGAAATATTGGGCAATAGGCTTAATTGAAGACCACATGGGAGAATCAATAATTTTTCCTTTAGAAGTATTGGAGGCAGATCGAATGTTAGAAAAGGGAAATGAATCATCAATACCTAGAAACAAGCATACTCTCCTTAATAAGCTAGAAGGATAAAGCTTAAGATCTTCAAAATTTAATAAAAGAATATTTTCTGATGAAAAATTTTTATAATATTCATCTATCTGCATAGCATACTGTGATACTTCTAAGGCGTGATTATTTTCTATATCCTCTATAGGTTGTTTTATTGATTGCCAGTTTGCTTGAAAACCGTGGGTGTAATGAGACTCAATTCGATCAAGAGGATTTCTCATTATAAAGATAAACTTAAAGTTTGCTTTAACTGTAGAGATGCGCTGTGCGGCATTAGGAAACTTAGGGATTTTAGTGTAATGAGTCGAACCTTCCAAAGCTATTAGGTGTTTGGTCGGATCAAAATCCCATAGTTTTTGATACCAATCGAACCCTTTTTCCCAATTAAGATCACTGGCAAAGAAATTTGGTTCCTTTTGCTTACATGGAGAAATTTGTGGATGCTCTGATAAATATCGAAATAGGCTCGTAGTGCCACATTTCATAGAGCCAATTATGAGGGCAAAGTTGTTGATCATAAGTCACTATTTATTGGGAAGCTTTAGTCTGAAAATATTCTCTCTGCGTTTCTTCTGTTAAAGTTGTATTTTTTAACTTAATAGAGTGAATTGATTGTTATATGAAAAATTGAATATCTAGAGAAATAACATACTAAGAAGCTTGCAAGTATTTAAGGTAGATAATCTTGTGATAAAGTGGACTGTTTTATAGGTGGCTGAAATAAGGACTTTTGCTATATTTTTATCGACTATATAGAGGAGAGTTTTTCATTAGTTTATGGAGATGATAGCTTAAGAGTTTGTAAATATCCATAATGAGGCTTGATATCGCAAAAATAGGATCATGGGTAGCAGAATCCATGGATGTAGTTATCCATCTATAAAGATATCTCTCCTGAAAATATCGACTTGAAAAGTAAGAATGAATTTCAGCATAGATCCTTTCGATAGGAACAATACTAGCTACCTCGTATACTAAAGGATAATATTTTGTTGCTCGCTCTATCCGACCTGCTTTCCGAATCTCAATATTCCCAGCCCCTGTAAGCTGTCCCTTGCCATGCATCCTTCTGATGGCCATAGGCTTTTCGGTGAAGATAGGTTGATAGCCCGCTAAAAGGCAGCGAATATAGAAATCGGTATCACCTGCCATTCGAAGGGTTGCATCAAATAAGCCTACTTTATCAAATATCTCACGCGGAAAAACTACGGAGGTAGGTGTAAAAATAAAGCTTCCCCCTGACAAAAGATGATGTAGTGCAGAGGTGTACTTTTCTAATTTGGGTTTTTGAGATTTCACAACTTTTTGGTCAGTAGAAGTGTACCAACTGACTAAAGCGCTAACACAAAACCTTTGAGATTGACCTTTTAGCGCCTTAAGCTGGGTTGAGAGATATTCAGGCTCCCACAGATCATCAGAGTCTAGAAATGCAATATAGTGGCCCTGAGCTTGCTTTAAGGCTAGATTTCTGGCTGCATATGCACCAATATTTTGATTGAGGCTGATTAGACGAATAGACGGATATTTTTGACAAATAACTGTTGAAGTTCCATCTTGAGAGTTATCATCAACTACAATAATTTCAAGGTCACCATCGAAGGATTGGGAGAGTGCGCTTTCTAATGCTTCCTCCAACATTGGGAGTCGATTGTAGGTTGGTACAATGACTGAAACATCAGCACCAATTGTGTTTGAGTTGTTTAACATAGGAAGCTTCAAAATGGTATTTTCAGCTTATTAGTGGTTGCTATATGCAGTCTTTACTGTACTTAGGTCTCGGATTAGAGGTAACTCTTGTCGCCAGAAGTGAGTGAATGTTTTCTGGAAGTCCCAGATTGATAGATATGGTGTAATTTCGCTCCAATTCCAGTCCAATCGTATTCTTCTGCGAGATTGTAAGCATTCATGCACATGGTTTGCCAATGCTCTCGTGAGATCGCCAGAGCTTTTTGTAGTGCAACAACGAGATCTTCATCATTGCCGTAAATAATGCCTTGCTGACCATCTTGGATCAGCTCTGCAATTGCGCCTTGTTCGGGACCAATGATCGGTCTGCCAAAAGAGAGGGCGAGAAGCGCTGATCCAGAATTAAGAATTTTCCTGTAGGGTAGGACGACCCAGTCGCAGGTGTTCATATAAAGTTGTATATCCTTGTCAGGTATAAATTCGAGTTTGGGAAGAATTCGAGAGTCTTTTTGGGAAGCTTGCAGAATTTCCTGCTGTAAATCTGGGTCGTTACAAGAGCCAGCTATTAGTAGTAACGTATTAGGGTCTTTGAGTTGTTCAAATCCAGCTAGCAGCTTATCGATACCTTTGTAACGCATGATCCTGCCTAAATGAAGCATCACAATTTGGTGAGGTGCGATCTTGAGGGACTGACGGGCTTCAGTGCGACTGATCTGGTTAGGGTAGGCACCGATATAGTTTCCGTGGGGAACAATATGAACTCGATGCTCGCGATCATATAACCGTATAAATTCCTGACGACTGTATTCACTCATAACGATAATGTCATCACACAGATGACTAAGGAGTCGGCGAAATTGCTTCTCAATACCCGGAGTGCGACAGTCATGACTGATAGTATTATGAACTGTCCAAACGATTTGATATCCTTGCAACTTGAGCAGGCCAAGTTTTAATAGGTTGGAGAAGATTTTTTGCCAAGATTTCAGCTCTTTACCAGCTTCAAGCTTACAGAATTTATGAATCCAGTGAAGATGAACAACGTCTCCTTTTTTGGGTTCCAACGCTAATTTGAAAACAGACTTATGCCACTGAAGCGGCTCTACTTCGATTCCATAGTCAATTACTGAATTCCACAAGAGGTTAAGGAACTGGTTATCAGATGCATTTATTTTGTAGGTCAGCACTTTAAGTTTCTTGGATGAATTTGATACATTGATGTGGTGCTGACGGTCAGTAAAAAGCATACAATTCACATTGAATAGAGTGTTACTCGAAGAAGTTGGAAATCATATCAAAATTACTTTCTGAATTATTTTTCACTTGAGGTAGCACCTGTTTAAGTTGGCTTTCTACTTCTTGTCGCCGCTTCCAACTATCCTGTATTGATAGCCATGCTTGATCAGCATCAAGAAACTGCTGAATAGAAATAAGCAACCCATTATGAGTAGACTTAGTACCTAGGAGATCACTCAAAATCCCTTCAGCTTTAATCGAATAGCCGACTGCAACTGTGCAAACACCACTCGAAAGTCCAGCAATAGCAGCATGCATCCGCTCCGCGATGACTAAATCACAAGCCCCGAGAAGACCTTTGAATTCAGAGGCAGAGTGATCTGCTCCAGCTAAATGGACTCGGGGATCAAAGTCAAGACTTTCTAGCAATTGAGTTGCTAGTACGCGATCGTCATTGGATACGTTATTATCTTGTACATGAGGAACAATAAGTATTTGAGCCTTTAGTTCATCAAGTATTTTTTGAACAACTTGGTGTAAGACTTTAAGATGCTGTCTAGCATCACATTCAGAGTAGCGACTGATGCCTTGACTAACCGAAAGCCCAATTAGCGGAGTGCCCTCAACTATACCGTACGACTTAAGCAAGTTCTGTACCTGCGGTGGCGGTGATGGATCGAGTAGGAATGCCGGGTCAGTTGTTTGTTTAACTAAGTCTGTGGAAAGACCAAGTTTGTTGGTTAGATAGTCGTAGGAGATTCTTTCTCTCACTGTTATCAGCTTCGAGCGCTTTGCAACCTTCACCCAAGCTTCAGTTGCCTCATCTGTCTTAAAGGGACCAATAGACTGGGCTAAGAAGACAACAGGTACTCCCATCTCTAATGCAATTTCTAGGGGTCTAAGATGTCTATAGAGACCTTTGCCATAGTCAGAGCTAAAAACATCTCCACCAGATGCTATTACAATGGAGGCATTGCGCAGCGATCGCCCCGCGATCGACGACTGAGACACAGTAGACCTAGACAACGGTAACTTCTTGTAAAGCTGTCGTAGCCGGCCTCCAGGGTTGGACGACACATCATCACTAATTAGGTTTACATGATATTTTTGAAGCCTAATCGCATCATAGTCTGGCGTTTTTGTCAGAATATTTATATGGAGATTGGGCAAGCGCTGATGTAGTTGTTCAATGGTAGGGGCAACTATCGCTTCAACGCCCCTGTTACGAAGACCAGTTATACCTGTGATAATAGCTTCCATATCGTCTTTGTTCCAGAAATTGAGTGCAAATAAGCATAATATTTACCTGTTATCAAGCTAATAAAAATATAGGCATGTTATGTCCACACTTTTAAAAAACAGTTTAGGAGAACAAATACTCTAATATAAAATTATTAGTGGTGTGAGTTTTTCCCTGATTTAGCTAAATGCAAGTATCGCTTTACACCTCGTGCTATTCGTTTCCAAAGAGGTTGACGTCTTCCATAAAGTTCTTGGTATTTTTGAATCAAGGGATTCATCTGTTGAACAAAAACAGAAAACTTGCCAGTACTAATTGCATCATTGAACGCAAAATGGCTTTTTTCAGCGATTGCTAGCCGTTTTATCTGACGTTTTTTCTGGTTTTGACTGAGATGATTTGAATCAGGCTGAACTCGCTTTCGAGGACGCCATTCCCTCTGCTGGTCAGCTAAGTATAGACGGTAGGCTAGACCCTCTCGGCGATGATTAAATCCTGAAGTTTGCGAATTAGCTATCTCATCGGCGCTGAGGTGGCTAAGGCTTACCTTGCCTAAGTCTATCGCCTGCTTAATCAAATTATGAATAGTAGGATGGCGAACAATCAACACATTTGTTCCCTGACTATCTTGAAGGTACTGAGGAAGCCAGGCATCGCCAACAACCACGTCAGCTGTTTCTGCGACAACATCATCACAGTAGTCACAAGCTTTGTACTTGAAGAAACCCCAGCCCCAATTATGGCCATATAGCTTACGAACAGGGCTAGAACATGTAACAAGGTGACCATTTTTCATACCAGTAACCTCAATCCCATATTTGTTAGCTGGAGAATCTAATAATTTTTTGCGGAAGTCAAAGGTTACGAGTTGACCAGGTTCTATACCACACTGCCAGGCGAACATTTCTGCAAAACGCAAGCTTTTGAGATGACCACAGACTAAACCAACACAAAACTTAATGCGGCTAGCAAGAATAGCATCCTGCTTCATGAGTAAACGAATTGCTTTAATGAAACAAGGAATACCAACAATCGCATAACGCCCTGGACGAGTGCGAACTATTTGCAAAACTTCAGATAGCTCAATTGGGTAGTAGCGTGATTTAGAACCTTTCTGGACTTGATTGGTAGTTGTGGATAATTGGTATTTGAATAGTCTTGGATCATCATTGGAAGGATGATTTTGGTGGACGTGAAGGATACCATCAACTAATCCTTCACTAAGAAGATTGCTAACTATCCAGGTTCCTAATCCACCAGAACTGCCTCGCTTACGGAAGTCACGTTCCGATACAAACCCAGCATAGGTAGCTAAATGATAACCAATTTTATTGTGATACTCACAGTGCCTACCAAAAAGTTCTTGAGCAATCTGATCTTCGTTTAGCCCTTCATCTGAAAACGGGCATACGGACTTTACTAAAGAATGAGTAGCGGAATCCTGATTTATCAATGTTTCATCAATATAAGCCTGGAATTGACCATACTGATTCAAGTGCATTTTAGCTGGAGAATTATTGATTCCAGCACATGCACCACAGCCAACACAGAACCCTCCATTAATAACTGTTTCATGCAGACTTAATGAATCATTCTTATGCGTATCTGAAGTAATAGCCATAAATCACTCAACAAATATAGGAAGTTCGTTAGTTAAAGAAAGAGTATTAAATTCTTTTTTCTTTAGTTTACGTAGAAGAGACTCCACAAGAAAATTAAAATACTGATAATTTAGCTTGCTCGAAATTGGTTGATAAGAGTATTTAAGCATTAGTGCTCTGGTAATGTTCTCTATTTCAGTGACTTGATGAGTAGAGAATACCGATTGCCACTTATCCAAACTAGATTTAGTAATTGGTTGCAATGATCTTGCCAAATAATCTTTTGCCCATTTGCTTCGATTAATAATTGGGCTAGTCGTATCAGAACGGCTACTGAGCATCGTCGAGGTATATTCTTCACCAATGAATTTACATAGGCTCCGAATTGTGGATTCAGGATATTCTACAAGTGTTTCATATTTAAGAATTTGTACACGTTCATCACTAATCCATTCCTTCTCAAAACGCAAGACGCAATCGTGCCATCTATAGGCATTACTTTTTGGAGACTTCCTTGACCAGGGAACCTTCTCAAGAGAGGCTATTACAGCTCTAGGATCGCGGATCATCCAAATGATCCGTGCCTGTGGATACCATTCAAGCAATGTATTAACGTTCCTATAGTGGTCAGGAGTTTTCTCCCCCCATCTTTTCTTCCTCATTTTTGCAGCATATTCCTGCATTAAGTGATTAAAAATAGTTTTGTACTCAATTTCATGCTCAGATAAAATTTTATTCTTAATTACTTCTGGATTGACGCCAAAATGAGAAAAATGCTCACCTACAATAAATTCATTCCAGAAAAATTCGAATTTTTCAATATTATTAATATTTAGATGCGAATAATGCTTCATCCAATATCTTAAAAAGTGGCTTTCAGGTGAGATAGCAATATTTGGATGGGCTGATAATATAGAACTGAGCAAACTTGTCCCAGATCGAGGCATCCCTACAATGAAAATAGGTGTTATTTGGTTTAGGTTTGTTTTCATGATATTGCTAAGAATATTATTGGTAAACAATAAGTATAAATAATAGATTCTTTCTAAAGACGTATAAATTCTATTTTTAATTAAATTGTAGTCGCATTAGCGCTGCATATACCTTGCGGTAGAACCATCTAGCTTGACTTGTATGCCAAGATCCTTCGTAAACGTACTTTGCTATTGCTTTTGTAATGACGGGCTCGAAGTGATACTAAAATTCAGGAAGCTTACCTAAACAAGAACCTAAGAAAGTCGTATCCGAATGCCCAGAACCAATAATAAAGACAGGCAAATGCCGATTTGATACAGCATTTGCCATAACCGATTGATCAACATTGGCCGCTCTTTTTGTTGATACTTATTACGATCTGCAAGAGTTGTTTTACATGCCAAACGCCAAAAGTTCAACCACTCACTAGGTTCGATAAACTGATTTGATTGTTCGGAACTTTGAAGAATTTGAGCATTCATAAACATTTGTCCTTTATAGCCCATCTTTTTGGCCTACTTCGTATTGCATTTGATGATACTTCCACAGCTTTCCACCCTGCTTTAATAGCCCTTGATACCTTCCCTGCTCAACAATTCTGCCCTGCTCAAGTACAACGACTTTGTCAGCTCGTGCAATGGTCGATAATCGGTGGGCAATAGCAATAACAGTGCGCCCCTTAGCTAACTGTTCTAAGGATTCTTGAATGAGTCGCTCTGTGACTGAATCCAAAGCACTCGTTGCTTCATCTAAGATCAAGATTTCTGGGTTTCGTAATAGTGCCCGAGCAATGGCAATTCGCTGCCGTTGTCCTCCCGATAGACGTACGCCGCGATCGCCTAATTGGGTATCTAATCCTTCTGGAAGTTCTTGGATAAAATTGATAGCATTGGCCTGATATGCAGCTTCCAAAACAGCATCTTCGTCAATTTCATCCTGACCATAGGCAATATTATATTTTACAGAAGCATTAAAAATAAATGTATCCTGACTAACTATTGCTAGTTTGTTACGAAACGTATGAATATCGAATTTACGTAAGTCAACACCATCAACCAAAATTTTTCCTTGTATAGGATCATAGAACCTAGGAATCAAATCTGCTAGGGTTGTTTTACCAGCTCCAGAAGATCCCACTAATGCAGTTGTCTGTCCCTTCGGTATGGATAGAGTAATGTCATGGAGCACTGGCTCATCAGCCAGGTAGCCAAAATTGACAGAGACAAAATCAATCGAACACTTGAGCTTTGAGAATTGAAGGGTGCCATTTTTTAGATAGGGCTTGTCACAGTCTTTCAACAATTCCTTGACATTGTTAAATGCACCTTGAAAACTATTGAGTTTTGTCCAGGCATCATTAATACGAGTTATCACAGGCATGGTACGAGACAAAGTAATCAGAAATGTCAGTAGGGTGGCTACTCGCATTTGTCCGCTTTCAACCAATAGATTAAATGCGAACCCAACCATTAGAATCAAAAGTGTACCGGACATGCCTTGAGTTATTGGCCCTACAATGGTGGAGAGCCTTGCAACTTTAGAGGTTGCATTAACAACTTCCCTCGTAGCTTTATAAAAGCGTCGTCGTTCATAATCTTGAGTTGAAGAAGCATGAACAGTGCGAATTCCATTGATAAGCTCAAGGGATATTGATGAGAACTGACCATTTGCTCTTGGAACACCAAAGCTAGCTTCTCTCACTCTTGCCGTGATATTAGATACACAGATAGACAGCAACCCAAAGACCATAAACGCAACGATTGAAAGTTGCCAAGATAAGAAAAACATCAGCGCAACATATACAAGCAGCGTTGCTCCTTGAGCGAAAAAGACAGACGTAACATTGAATGCTTGTTGCAGTTGGTTCGTTTCTGCTCGAATACTATTAATTAACTCCCCTGGTTGTGCTGTTGAATAAAAACTTAAACTTACACTCTGGAGCTGTTCAAAAATGCTTCTACGAAGGCGTTCAGTGAGATTTATGGCCGCTAATCTTGAATAAAACTGTCCAAGATAGGTAGAAAGTGATTGCGACCAAATTACGATTAGTATAAGTGCTGATAATCGAATAATTCGTTCAGATGCAGGAGAATTTACCCCTAGTATCCAGTGGTCCAGAAAATAAATACTAGTTTGAATAGGTGGTTCCTGAGGATTGGTGAGTCCCTGGAGAAAAACTCCAATTAACGCAACAGTAGAGCCTGACATAAATGCAGCGATTAAAGAAAATGCGATCGCAGCTACAGTAATCCCAGGGAAATATTTGAATTCCTTTAAAATTAACCTATTGTCTTGCCACAATAATGTTGTTTTCAAAAGATTCCTAGTAGCGATTCGCAAATTAGAAAACATATCAAACTAATAACTATGAGTTGCCTATAAGATTAGATAAACTACTTTTTTGTGAGAAAAATCTCCGAATGCTATTGAATAAACTAAGGCACCAAACATAGCTATCCAAACCTACAATTTTCATCACTCTACTTGCTACGCAGAATGAAAGAAACTCACAAGAGAAACGTAAATTTGGATAATGGCATAACGCTTGCTGACAGAAAAAAGCAGATTTCTCATAATCTGGTTCTTTAGCTTGAATACACTTCCATGCAATACACAAATTTACCCGCCCATAACTCCGATTCCTGATAGGTAAACATTCATAAGGGGCGGAGGTAAAAGCTCGCTCAATAATAGTTCGAAAATCCTTAACCATCTCTGGATATCGCTTTGACTTACTGGAATGATGAATTCGATACTGCACCAGAGGCTCTTTAATAACAGAAATCGGATATGATGCTGCAAACCTAATCCATAAATCCCAGTCTTCTGCTACTAACAACTGTGGATCAAAAGTACCTACAGCATCTAAAAAAGTACGACGCACCATAACAGAAGAACAAGCAATCATATTGGATTCAACAATTTCTTGCCAAATATTCCCCTCCACATCGGGTTTCATGACTCTACCAGACAGCCTACTGCTTTCATCCATTAATGCTAGCCACGTATGGACTAGGCCCACCTCCTGACGAAGATCTAATAGACTTACTTGCTTTTCTAACTTGGTTGGCACCCAAAGATCATCACCATCAAGAAAAGCAATATACTCTCCCCGTGCAAGATTGATTCCTTTATTACGGGCTGAGGATACTCCTTCATTAACCTGTGAGTGAAACACAATTCTAGAATCTTCAACAGAAGTAATCCAATCAGAAATCTGATCAGAACTACCATCATCTACAACAATTACTTCAATATCTGAGAAAGTCTGCCTTAAAACACTGGCTAACGTTTCGGGGAAGAAACGCATAGAATTAAAAGTTGTAATAATAACTGAAACTTTAGCCATTAGATAGAATAAACATTAAGTAAGCGATGATTAAATCTATAAAATAGAGCAAACTATGCTACTAGAATTTTATGAGCTATTTACAAGTGGTAAGTCACTACGATTGCGATTGTTATTGAAACGTATGATTCTGGATGGATTTCCGACAACTACAGCATGATCGGGGACATTTGATATAACAACGGAACCTGCTCCAATTACTGCATGACTACCGATTTGTATTGGACCAATAATGACAACATTACAACCTATTTCAACATAGTCCCCAATTACTGGTGAAGCAGAAATAGAACCATCTGTAAGAATCTTATTTCCAATCGTTGTAGAATGCCGAAGAATACAGTTGCTGCCTATAGTTGATTGGTGGTTAATAACAAGACCAAATCCATGTTGAAGTTGTAAATTTGGCCCAACTTTAGTATCAAAAGGTAGCTCTATACTAAACAATATCTCAGAGAGTATTTGATACAGATAAGCTATGAACTTTAATGGATACGGTAAGCCAGAAAGAAATTGAGCAATTCTAAACAAAGATAGTATAAATCTTGACTTAAAGCTTGTTTGCTTATTCACCTCCCAATCCTGAAAAATATGCGAAAATAAATGATTCATTATGACCAAACAATAACTAGATCTAAACTATTAAACCAATTATTAGAGCTAAGCATATATAGGAGTAACTTGATTATGCGTTGTTTTTTGGCTTGCAAATGACTGATCAAGCTTATCGAGTAAGCCATCACATAAATGACTGATATCTGCTGAGATCTCTATTGACTTACCTTTACTAATGGAATTTGAATTAATCTCCCAGGCATTCCGAATACTAAATTTTTTCCCTAAAAAAGAATAGAGTTGATTGATAAATTGATTGGGATATTCAACCATTTGTTCATATCGACACATCATTACCCTTGGATTAATATCAAGCTCTAACTCATAAAAAAAACTATTCCTGACATACCAAAAAAGAGCAATAGCATCAGCAGGCAGAATATTATCTGAGTAATATTGAACTACAGTTGAGCGCACGGAAGAAGGTACAGACTCTGAATACCAAAACTCATCATTACCTTCAACAATTGCTTTGAGATTGCGAATGCCAACATTCTGGCTAAATTTGTTTAAAAAAGAATTAACAACATCCCTATAATTCCTATACATCCATAGAGCTTTAGATTGTGGAAAGTAATCCAACAAAGACAGTATATTTTGGGTTTCCACTAATGGTTTTAGGACAATAGTAGGAGCCCAATCTTTCGCTAAATCAGATTCTAAAGACTGGAATGAGTTGAGTCTAAGCCTATACTTTCCAGAATGAGTTGAGTCATTAGAGGAAAGACAACTAGACTCCCGATATACACTAGTGTTGAAATCTCTTGCAAAAACCCGATTAACTAAGCTTGTACCGGAACGTTGACAGCCGATGATCATCAAAACTTGTTGTTCAGGGCGAGTAAAATAAAACAATTTTTGATAGAGAAACTTCAACATATATATTAAATATAGATCAAGGGTAACATGTTGCAAATTCATGTGATGTTTAATTTTATACATATGTATCTTTCATACAGAAAACAGCAAATGATTAATCACTAAATCTAATTATTAGAAACTATGATATTTGGTGAACTCCAATCCCAGCCTGAAACTGCTAGCAAAACAGAGAAGTAGAAAAAGAATACTGTATGACTCCAAATATTCTCTGTTACCATTCCCACCAGTACTGCCACACAAAGAGCAATAATGACTAGACTTAGATCTTTATGTGAATCTAGAGTAGAAGACTGAATTAAGTTGATGGATCGAGCAAGATACATGCTCAAGAGTACAAGATATGTAAAAAGTCCTAATATTCCGCCTTCTACTAACGCCCTTATATAATCATTGTGTGGTAAATATTTACTATCAATAGACTGCTTACTTAGTCCTAGACCATATCCAAGTACAGGATACTTTTCCCATGCTTTTAACACTGTATCCCAGTGAGATAAACGCCAATTAAAACTATTGCGATCGAATTCAGAAAGAAGAATCCCTCTATTAATACTTATCTCTGAGTTCAGTAGTGGCGTGCTTGCTATAGATTCTAGCCTTGACTTGCCGTAATCAGTACTCGAAAATAAGCCAATTATCAATAAAAAACTCAATAAACCAATAATTATTTTTTTTAAGCTCAATTGTGGAATAATGATTACGCATAGCGATACTAACAGCATCATTAAAACAAACAATGCTCTCGTGCTAATCAAAAAGAATGACAGAATTCCCAGAAGAATAATCCACATCCATCTTAATTGAAGAGAATTCTTATATTTCCACCAGACTAATCCCATAAATAACAAGAGAAATGAAGCAAATGCATTTGCATGTGCAAATGTAGAATTAATTCTTACTGTTCCAGCTTGTAATTGAAACAAAGCTATCAATAATGGAAAAGGTAATGCTAACAGCAAAAATGAGAGGATCTTTTGGGGAGCGACCTTCCCTTTTAATTGCATCGCTAAAAAATATGTAGTTGGCCATATCAAGATTCGTAGCCACTCTCTAACACTATCGGCCAAGTAAGTTACATCAAAGCCTAATGCATCTAATGGCATTAACAATAACCATAAACCCTGAAAAATAGTCCAACCAAATAACAACCACCAAAATGAGTCCGTTTGTATTGATTTATTTCTTATAAAACAGAACACCACGTATATGATAGCTAAAAGCTCTATTCCAATTCCAAAAGCAGCAGGAACTTTAAGCTGAGTAAATAAATCAAGTGAGCTTCTGAGTGCAAGGAGAAAAAGGATACTAATTTCAATCTCTTTAAGGAAAATAATTAGAAGTAAGGTAGTAATGACCAAAAGGATCGCTATCTTTAAAGTTGCTTCTCCTAATACTGCAGTTCCCAGCGTAACTGATAATAAAAGCAAACCAAAAACAAAACTTTTATTTTTTAGGCCCAATATAGTCATATATTTCTATTAACTTAAGCAAAAAATTCATACATTAGATCTGATTTTAAGCAGCCAATGCATAGTCTTTTTGTAAATCCTGATAATACTTATCTGCTGAAGAAGTAACACCGTTTACGGCCAAGCCCACAACATTGACATTATTAGAGTTTAAGATATCTATAGACCTATTCAGGACTTGCTTAGGTGTAACATTAAGCCTAGCCACCATAACAGTTTGACGAGTTCCTTGGCTCAATACCAATGCATCAGAACAGGCCATTACTGGGGGAGTATCAATCACAATTACATCGTAGTGTTGTTCCAGCTCAGAAAATAATTCTTTAGAGGTTTGGGTTTCATAGGAGAAAATATTATCATAAGAGAATTTCCCTGAAGTCATCACTGATAAGTTCTTAATCGATGTGCTACGAATAGCTGAGAAAAATTCATCCTTTAAGACACCTCTTAAAATATCTTGCAGCCCTGGATTAAGAGATAACTGGAATGCCTTATGGATTGAGGGGCGCCTCATGTCAGCATCAATTAGTAAAGTTTTTTTCGAAATCATTGCAGACAAAATAGCAAGATTAGCAGCAACAAAAGACTTACCCTCACCTGAAATTGCACTGGTTATAATTACAACTTTACTTTCATTCGTGTTCCTATATTCAATATTTTTAGAGAGTGCCCTAACTGACTCCAGTAACGCCAAGTTGTTATAAAGTTCTACGAATGGTAATGTTGGAGATAATTGGCTATTCTGCTGTTTTGGAATAACTCCCAACAATGGTATACCTGTTAGCTCCTCTATATTCTCTAAATCCTTTAAACTGCTATCCATGCCTTCAGCCACTAAAGTGACTCCTAAAGATAAGGCAACCGCTGCAATTACTCCTAATAAAAGGAAACTAGGAACATTTGGATATGAAGGTAAGGTTGGCTTTGTAGCTTCCTCAATGATTCTCAAATTACTGACCAGTTGTGCCTCAGCAATACGAGCTTCATCTAACTTCTGGCGAAGTAGATTTACGGACTCTGTCGCACCTTCTTTCTTTCTCAATAATGAGGCTAAAGTCTTTTCCAAAACTGGATACTTTTTACGCCTAGCATCTAACCTAGAGATATAAGCTCTTGTATTTGCCAGCTTTTCCCTAAGCTCATTTCTCTCTACAACGCTAAGTACTAATTTTTCTGATAAATCTTGTGCAACCTTTTCATTTGCAACTTCAGGCGAGTTGTTCAAGTCAGTTGTATCCCCAGGGAGTAAACCAGCCAATTTTTGCTGATATAGAGATTGTGCAGCTTCTTTCTCAGCTAGAAGCTTTTGTATCTCTGGATGATCATCCGTTAAATTTTCTCGCTTAATCTTTAACTGTGACTCTAAATCTGCAAGTTGATCTCGTAAACTGATTAACTCGGGATTTTGTCCTGCCTTTGCTGATAGATAGGATTCCTTATCAGAGCTCTTACCTATTACTTTGCTAAGAGCTAAACCACGAGCTTGCACCTGCCGTAATTTAGCCGATATTTCCTGAGCTATTTTTTCTGCTTCAGCAATGCTTTGTGTCAAGCGCTTATTGTCTGTTTCTTCTAATGAAACAATGTTATATTGTTGCTTAAATTGACTGATGGAAGATTCAATTTTGACGAGTTCTTGTTGTCGACGAGGAATTTGATTTTCTAAAAATTGTCTTGTAGCTCTAGCTTCCGATCGTATTGTCTCTGCATTCTCTTGAATAACACTAGATGCTATTAGATTGAGTAGTGACGACGTTACGCTCGGATCAGTATGTCGAAAGTTTATTTCAATAATCTGAGTACCAGGAATTACCTCCGTCTTAACTTCTTTCTTAACTTCACCTAGAGTAATTTGCTTTTGCAAACTGTCCTCATTGCTTTGATTAAACAGCACAATAGCTTTCTTTAAGACACTTTTTGAGCGGACTAACTCTTCTTGTGTAGCCAGACCCTTATTGTTATCACCTGGCGTCTGCGCAATGTCACGTCCTAATGGAGAAATGCTAGTTGCTGGTCTTTGATCTAGGATTAAGCGAACCTTAGCTGAATAAAGACGTGGAGTGAGCAACAAATACAAAACGATTCCGGCAAAAACAGATAGAAAAGTTCCTGCTGTGGTCCAACGATTTCTACAAATTATTTTTAATGTCTTTGAAGCAAAATCATCCATAACAAAGTTAAAAGAACTAATAGTTTTCTAAGCGCTAATTAACGCTAGCAGTTAAATTAAATAGTTGTCTATTCCTTAAGCTCAGCTAAGATCGGGCATTTATATGTCGAAGTTTCTACTCGATAGTAAAAAAGGTGAAAAGACGAAAAGTGCAGTAATGTAAGCTAGTGAAGGTAATATAAGCCTCTATCGATTATTTCATCTCTATAATCTCGCTCTCCTTAACATTTGAAGCTAAATCTGAACTAAGAAGAGCAGAATAAAGATCTAAGTTGTCAGCAGTTATTTTTTGCCACGTATAGTTTTCTAAAACATGCTCTTTAGCCTTGCTTGCCATTAAAGACAATTTATCTAAATCTTTTAAAGCAAAATTAATACTATTAACACAAGATTGAAGATTGCCTGCTTGAAAGAGCATACCCCTATCTTGACCAAGCAACTGGCGATGCGCCAATATATCACTAGCGAGAATAGGAATACCCTCTCGCATTGCTTCCAACATTGCCAGTGGTAAACCTTCCAAATCCGAAGGCAAAGCGAATAATCCTGCCCCTCTTACTAGTTCTGCTAAACGTTCACCCCTAAGTTCACCAGCAAAAATGATATCTTGTCTATCTTCAGCTCTTTCTAAGAGCTCTTTATGATACAAAGTAGTATCGCTAACTCCACCAACAAGAACCAGTTTCCAATTGCTATTATCAATTCTTTTAAAGGCCTCAATTAGAAGTTCAGGGCGTTTCTCAGGTACAAGTCTTCCAAGGAAGATAATATATTTTCCTGATTCTAACCCTAGAGATTTTCCAAACTTAAAATCTGGGTCTGAATCTTCATATGTGGCTGGTGCATTGGGAATATATACCGTCTTTCGTTGATATGTTTGCCAAAAATATGCTTCTAGTTCTCTGGAAACAACTGTAATTTCATCTGCGAACATTGCAGCTGCTCTTTCACCAAGCCGGATCATGGTGCTAGAGAATTTCCCCCATTTTGCCCTTTGCCAATCTAAGCCTTGACAGGTTACTACGATTTTAGGAGCCTTTCGAAAAGGATTTAATTTTGGTAGCCAACAAAATAAAGAGGGTCCTAATGCATGAAAGTGAACAATGTTGTATGGTCCCAGAGAAGCGGATATTGCTCCTATAAATGAAGAAAGGAAAGCATCAATACCTCGCAGGCAAATGCTGGGAATATTAACGACTTTCACCCCCTCGTAAGAGGTTTTCCTAAACCACGATAAATTTGTATAAGAGGATCGGGCAAATAGAACAACGGAATTTCCTTGAGCAACCATGCGGGGATACACCTCTGAGCAATGATGCTCTATTCCACCTTGTTTAGCTGGTAGCCCCTTAGGGCCAATTACGGCAACTTTCATTTGGCAACCTTATTCATGACATAAAGTATTTGGGTTTAGCGGACTCAGATTGGCGTCGGGAGCCGCTGACTTAACTGGAATAGTCTATGAATGTTAAGAGAATTAAAAATCTGAGTAACATTCACACTAGGAAACTTAATTATTCATTTGATTGGTTTTGAAATCGACGTAGTTTGATAGCTTAGAATAACAATTGTTGAAATATATCTGAATTACTAATGCCTTTGAAAATTGCTACTAGCATGAAATTAGGCTCCTACATAAGTACTTGGGAGTTAAAAGAGCAGTCTCGGATTAGCGTCGGGGGCTGCTCTTGTAGCTTTAGAAAACATACGGTCATAACCCGCATGATGCAATCGAAAATTACACAGTTGAGAAAATCTTCTTCGACAATCCCTGCTTGTTTTTCCATCGCTCTCGCATTTCGTCATACACCTCGGAAACTACCGTTTTAGCCCAGTAAGGTCTAGACGATTGGACACACGCTTTGCTTGGAAAGTTATGAGGGTTTCTCAACACAACATTGAGAGCATCAGCTGTAGCTTCAGGTGTTTTTGTAGAGATTACCACTCCTGTTTCGCTGACAAGAAGTTTAGATGTTTCACCTGAGTCCGTCGAAACAACTGGGATTCCACAAGCTAGAGCCTCCAACACAACCATGGGCAGCCCTTCGTAGATACTTGTTAAGGCTAAAAGTTCACTAACTCTTAAAATATCCGCGATATCTTGTGAATGCATGGAACCTAATAGAGTGATCTGATTAGTCAGTCCTAAATTCTCGATTTCTGCTTGGATATCTACTTTTAACTCTCCTTCTCCAATCATGAGCAGATGAATATTGGCTTCATCTAGTACCGCTATTGATCTGATTAATAACAAAGGGTCTTTTTGCGGATGCAATCGCCCCACAAACGAGATGAACCGAGTATTTGCTGGCAACTCCATCTGGTTAGCTAGCTGAAGACGTTTCTGCCCCTTTTGTTGAGAAGTAAGCGGGAAAAAGATCTCATTATCTACGGTATTTCGGATCAGCTGACAACTAGCTCTAGCAGTAGGGTAGGATTCCCTGAAATACTTAAGCGATTCAGAATTACAGGATAATATATATGAAAATTGCTTCATCAACAGACGTTCAAGGGCAAAGTATGCTGATGGAAAATATCTCCATAGGAACGTATTATTGCCCCCTTGACCATTCACTTGGTTCCTTATATCAGCATGAATAAATAGCGTTTTCTCTCCACGCCAGTTGAATGAAGCAACGGAAGGCTCAATTCTATGAAAATGAAGAAAGTCAGAATCTACATCTTGTCCCCACAAAGCAAAAAGAAATTTAAGCGTAGTAGGGATTAGGCTCCTAACATTATCATCTTCAACATAAAATAAGGGAAGAAACTTTATCTGCCTGCCAAAGAATAAAATAGTTTGCCAGCTACCAATATTACAATCTCTTCTGGATGAAATCCCAACCAGCCGAATATCAAAATCCTGGGGCGCATACTTAATAAAATTCAGAATAGTAGTTTGAATCCCACCAATGCTGACATCAAGAGGATCAATTTGATAGAGAATAGTTAAAATTGGATTCAGCATGAAGGAATTGGCTAACTATTTCGTGAAAAGCTTATTTAGGGACAGGATTAACAAAAACAATGAATTATTGTGGACTAAAAATCTGAATAGCCGCCTCATGATACTATCTTTCTTTAATTCCTGGGGAGTAAATACATTCACACGTGTAAGCTAGTTCAATAAACCGAACAAAACTGTGTCAGATCATACCAATTGTTTTAATCACTTGAAAATCATCTAGTTTTGTAAAATATAATACACACAATAACTTCCAGTACTCTGAATAAAACTTAGGACCTGACGTTGTTATATTACACATATCCTTTCAGTTTTCGAGTAACCTAGGTTACATTGCACAAAGAAAAAATCATTAGGCTAGTTGTCAACTATTTCCTTAATTAATATTTAATGACAATCAATATTGACTGACAGCAAAATAATCCTTTCACCTCACGGTCACAACCCCTTAAATACCATTCAGATCTGTAATAACGTCTTTTACTAGGTAAGTTGCTGTATCAATCATCTAGAAAGCTATTCTGATCTGTCTAAAGCCTTGATATTTACATTGGCTAACCCTTCTACTACTGTTTTTAGTCGTATTTGGGGCTTAGTTTTCGACTACAATCAATCAGCAAAAAGGTTAGAGTTAGAGGCATCGTGAGCTTCTTCTGACACCATGAGAACGGGAATTATTGGAGCAGTAGTTTTTGTTGGACTATTAACCTGGTTAGGAAGCAGCTCTAAACCCTCTAAACAAAGCCTTTCCCCAACAGCAGTTTCCTCTTCTTTGCCTGAATCTCCTTCCAACTTGCCTAGTGTACCTGTAGACGGCTCCGCAGGATTATCTATTGTTCCGCCAAGTGCTGAGGAAATTACTGAACGAATACGATGGACGGGCAATTGTGCCAACTGTAATTTGCGGGGCATTAATTTAGAAGGGGCAGAACTGGTCTTATATTTGCAACCACAAAAAGACGAACTGTTCCAAGTGGAACAGGCTTCTGCCATTGGAGTGAATTTGGAAAAAGCCAATCTTAGTCATGCCCAACTTAGTAAAGCTAATCTTTCCAGAGCCTTTTTACATAGTGCTGTCCTAGAAGAAGCTGTGTTGAGAGAAGCGACGCTTAACCAAGCAATCTTGAGACAGGCTAACTTACGATCAGCAAACCTGGAGTTAGCTTTACTAGAGAGTGCCCGTTTACAAGATGCAGATTTAAGGCAAGCGAATCTACAGCAAGCTTTTGTCAAATCAGCAAATCTGACCCGAGCAAATCTGGTCGCAGCTACTCTCAGAAAAGCAGATTTAAGAGCAACGAACTTCACCAATGCCAACCTGGCTCAAGCAGAGCTACAACAAACTGACTTGCGAGATGCTAACTTCAATCAGGCAAATCTCCTCAATGCAAATTTATCAGAAACCAGAATTGATGGTGCAAACTTCAGCAGAGCTAACTTAAGAGGAGCTAATTTACCAAAGTCAGGTCTTAATAATGTGAATTTCTGCCAGGCAACAATGCCGAATGGCAAAACCAATACGACGTGTCCCGAAACTCCACCCTTCCCCTGATCCGTGAGCAGAAGATTACGCTCGTTACCAAGAACGCTAGAGTAAGGCTGGGTGTATAGGTAAAAGAGGGATTGATGCGATCTCCCAAAATTCTCTTTGGTATGGGTTTGGTCTTTGCAGTCTGTTTGTCGATCGCAGGCTGTAGCAGCGAGGCAATTCAACAAGCTTTTTCTGCTGATCCACAAGCGAGCCAGTGGAGCAAGTCTTCAGCATTACCGACAGACTTTCCTGCCGAACTAAACTATCCGAACGCTAGCTTACAGGGAGTGCAACAAAGCCAGAAAATCTTGCCCACTGACTCGAAAGGCCAGCCTTCAACTCAACAAACTCGGTGGGCCACTACTGATACCAGCCAAATGGTGCAAAGATATTACAGTGAGCTGCTGCAAAAAGGAAACTGGCAGCTTTTGGGGCGTAAATTAAGCCAACAGCAGTTGATCCTCATTGCTAAGCGTGATCGTCTGTATGTTCGAGTCACCATTCCAGCCGCTGGAACTCTGGTCCCCGTTCAGCCTGGTACTAATGGAACGGGACGTCGAGTCCCTATGACTGTCTTCTTCATCGACTATTCCCGAGGGCAGCACTCATCGATTACCGAATCACCAACTCAATCTCTTCCTCAGCCTGGGGATTTAGATTTTATTGGTCCTGTTGCCAATCAGAATTCTGATTCATCGGATGAGGGGAACAGCCAAAATTCGGATGAGGTACCAGCAGCCCTCAAAACCTATGTCAAAGATGTCCAAAGGCTTGAGGTCATTGATCTCGGTGATCCAAACCAGCCCATTCAGCGAGGAACATTTGCGCGGTGGTTAGTAGAGACCAATAATCGGCTGTATCAAGATCGTCCTACGCAACAAATTCGTTTGGCAGCTACCCGCCAAACACCTGCTTTTAAGGATGTCCCTAGCTCCAATCCTAATTTTCCCTACATTCAAGGCTTGGCTGAAGCAGGCTTTATTCCGAGTTCTCTCTCGGGTGATACCGATCAAACCATGTTCCAGCCTGATAAACCCCTAACCCGAGAGATTCTCCTGAGTTGGAAGGTGCCGATTGATGTGCGCAAAATCTTGCCTTCCACCACAACGACCAAAGTGCAGGAGGTGTGGGGATTTAAGGATACCAAGCAGATTTCAACGTCGGCCCTGTCTGCTATTTTTACTGATCATAATAACGGTGAACTCGCAAATATTCGCAGACTGTTGGGATCGGCATTACTGTTTCAACCTCAAAAACCGGTGACACGAGCTGAAGCGGCGGCCACCCTGTGGTTTATTGGAGTTGCTGGTGAAGGATATTCTGCTAAAGATGTTCTGCGAGCTGAGCAACAGGCGGAAGCTGCTAGCGCTTCTTAAGGGAGTTTTCTGCCGAGTTCTCGGTCAATGCGAACCTGAGGCAAGACTTAACTTGCCCAAGTGCTTGCCTGGGCTTCAATTTGATGGCTGGGATGAATCACGGACGCAGGCATTGCGTTTGAATGATTGAGCCATTGAATGGAATAGCCAAAGAAGGGCAACGCCAAGGTAATTGCCGCTGCATGAGAAATCAAAATGAATTGTTTTTGTACAGTATCCATAATGACTGTTCACCTCATCTCCCATCACTCTTACGAGTATGCAGGGTTAGCCAATTTGTCGGAGTGATGGTGATAGATGTTCCCTATGATCTTGATCACTGAATGAGTTACGCAGATGAAGATTGAGCGATCGCAACTTCCAATCCCTTCAGCAAGCCTTGATTTTCCTCCGGTGTCCCCACGGCAGTGCGGAAATAATGGTCCCCTAATCCAGGCTTAGAGCCGAAATCCGCGACCCAGATATTTTGGTTTTGGAGTGCTTTGACCAAAACATCTGATTGCAGATTCAAAGGCTGCGTATCGACAAATAGAAAATTGGTATCGCTGGGATAAACCTTAAATCCCAAATTGACTAACGCCTTCTGCAACCGGGGTTTCTCTGCCAATATACGCTGGATATTGGCCTGCACATAGGCTTGATCTTCAAGGGCGGCAATACCAGCTGCGATCGCAACTTTATTCACAGGAAACAACTGAGCTGCTCGGTACAGATAATCAACGACTTGGGGGGTTGCGATCGCATAACCAATTCTTAACCCTGCTAAGCCGAAACTCTTAGAGAGACTGCGGAGCACAATTAGATTGGGGTAGGTGACTACTAAGTCAGCAATCGTAGTTTGGCACAGCTCAAAGTAACACTCATCTACTACCACCACGCAATTCACGCGATTGAGCACCTCAATTAAGGTGTCGCGACCAACTAAATTGGCGGTGGGGTTATTGGGATTAGCGATATATAGGACTTTGGTGTCAGGGGTGGCCTTCGCGACCAGAGCATCTACATCCAGACCAAAATCAGGCGTCCGCTGGACAAACACAGGTACACCCCCCATCACCTGTGTCGCATGCCAGTAAACGAAAAAGGTGGGGACGGGCAAGAGGACTTGTTGTCCGGGTTGAACAAATACCTTGATGATCAGCTCAATTAGATCATCGGACCCGTTACTGATAATGAGTTGTTCAGGGAATGCTCCAGTATAGACAGCGAGCTTCTCTCGGAGGACACCTCCTAGAACTGCAGGATAACGATTACAGGTGGTGGCGGCTTGAGTGATCGCATCCACAACTTTGGGGGAAGGAGGATAGGGTAGCTCGCCTTTATCCAAGCGAATGGCTTGGTTATCTTTAGGGGGACCCGCTGTTTTGGAGGCGAGGCCGCGAATAGATGGACTTACCCACTGTTCAATCGTTTCTAAATTTAAGGTCATGTCGGTTCAATTCCTAACACTTGGGGCAAAGCTTGGATACTCTCAATCACACAATCACAACCGAGATCCGTAAACATTTGCACTTGTTCTTGCTCGGCTCGACTAGCGGTAAATCCGGTAAGGACGCCGATAGAAACGCAGCCAGATCGTTTAGCTGCAACCACATCACTAGCCGCATCGCCAATATAGGCGACATAGGTGCGATTTTGTTTCTGAAATTCATCAGTGCAGAAGAGTTGAGGGTCTTCATCCACATGTAGAGCTTTGAGGACGACGAAGGGATGGGGCTTGCCCAACTTGATGGGGGCTGAGCTTGTATTCAACTGATCTTCGGCGGCAAGAACTTCATCATAGGTGACGATTCGCTGCGGATCGAAAAAGGAGAGTAAGCCCAGAGCTGTCAGGGGTTCAATGACTTCGTTGCGGGGGCGACCCGTTGCGATCGCAAGGGTAAATCGATCAGCGTCTTTTAGGGTTTGCAGGGTGGTCTTAATCTGTTCCAAATCAAGAACAGTTTCATCATCGGGCAAAGTAAATCCTTTGCGACCTTCATACCAGGCTTGGAAGTTCTGATAACACAGGTTCCACAAGTCGCTGTGAGTGTCAGGCAGAGAAATGCCTAAGTGCTTTTGGTAGAAAGGTCGAACGTACTCGGTAACCGCTGACCCTTCTAGGTTGGTAGTCTCCTGCCAGAATTGAGCAATCGTAGACTCGCTCAAGCTTAGAACAAAGGTTAAGCCCTTCAAGCTCTGCCTTAAAAGCTGCCACTGTTCTGAATTGGCAAGATCAATTGTATTGTTGAGACCAGACCATTTTTCAGGTTCCAGTTGCTGGAGTTGCTGAAGTATTCCGGCCAAATGGAGGCAGAACACAAAGTAGGTCAAATCCCAGTTGGAGTTGATGGCCCGTCGTTTGAGTTCATAGATAAAGTCGTTGTTGATGGTCTGTTGACCGCTAGCGAGGACTTGTTGGGACTCAGTAGGGCCAAAATAGTCAGTTAAGTCCAAGTAACCAGGCTGAGTAATTAGTTCCCAGACGGTTAACCGAGCGGTATTCCAGTATTTTTGTTCGCTTGTGATTACCCCATCTAAATCAAAGATGAGAAATTGGATGCGATCAGCTTGGTCTAGAAAGGGGTTGTGTTGAAGAGAGGGGTTAGCTTGATTCACGCTGGTATACCCACTCAAAATAGAGGGGCTTTGAGTCTCAAAGCTTGACGATAGCATTCAAGCTGAACCAAACCCAAGTTTCGACTACGCATTACTTCATCGAAGTATCCGGCAAATTACTTTGTCTCTTAAGCAGTAGTTCATCAATAATTTCACAGAATTCTCGCTGGAACCTTTATCCTGCTGTGGAAGCGTAGTCCAAAATCCACTGTTTTTGAACCACGCCTAGCCATAGATTCCTTAAAGCTAAGCCCTAACTTAAGGATTACATTACACGTTCACCCTCTTGAACAAGTCTGATGGGTTCATCTCCCAATCTGTAATAAAGCTTATACAACAGTTCAGGTTGAAAAAAAGTTACGATAATTCCAATCATATGGAGAAGTCCAAACCAAACCATAAGTGGAATTGCTATCGGGAACATCAATACCCGCCGAGGCTGTTCTTTCAAAACTGTATGAATTTGCTGTCGCTTAAAGGGCTTCGATTTTAGGATTGTAGATGTCAAAATCTGAAATTTTTTCTGTCTAAATAGTGAGGGATATAGTTCAGCAAGCAGTTTGGAGCAGTCAGTACTCTCTCTCTGTTCCTCCAAATAAGATCTGATATACTCCTTTTTTAGTTGATCGTGCCCCATCAACAAATAGCGCCAGAAAGTGAAGGATAGTGCTGGAGGCTCATGAACAGTCCGAGCTTGGGGATTTCGCCAAATTTGGTGTCCCTTCAGTTTAGATAAAGCATAGGAATGCATCGTGCAGCTCCCTCGATAAAGGGGAAGATTGTTGGGTAGAGGATTCTGTAGCAGAAAGTCACGACGGAATGCTACGTTGTTCATATAGTAATTGTCAGACTTATATAACTGACTTTTGCTTGAGAAACGAGGGAAGAAATAATGCATCGCGATAGCGAGGTCGTACGGATTTTTGATAGGTGTACTCGTTTCCCCTGCAACGACATCAACATCCGAGCTACTGGCAAAAGCATTGAGTATACTGGCCAGCCAGTTCTTGACATAGATACAGTCCGAGTCACAGTAAACAACAATCTCCCCAGTAACTAAACAAGCTCCCTGCATCTTTGCCGCATAATAGCTAATCCTTGGGAACCGCTCCACAGTGATCCAGGGATACTTTGAGCAGAGATCTGCAATAACTCCAGCAGGAGCGTTGCCACCATCTATGACTAGAAACTCATTGGCCTGCTCAAGCGGGATATCCTGTGTAGCCAGTGAAGCCAGGCTCCGATATACATTGTCGAGCTCGACACTAGAGAGATTCTCTGTCTCATAAACAATGGAAAAGCTAGGAAGATTAAGCGCTATCTCTTCTTTAGTCTGCCGCTCACAGTCCAGCAAAGTAATTCCTCCATGTGTAATGGCTTAGTTCAAACCATAATGTTTCCCAAAAACTGGACAGACAGTTAAGCTCTACGGTCATGTTGTAGATTCAGTTGCAGCACTATTTGCTTACCAAGGAATGATAATCTAATAACAACGTCTTATCTTGGTAAAACTCAAGGCTGTTCGGATTTCTGTTCGATACATTCACTGTCACAGCACTGATGTGGCCAAGAATGGGAAATCTGCTGCAACGCTATCTCTGTCAGAATCAAGACTGTCCCAACACAACCTTTCTCCTCAATTACTCCCACCTCCGAACGATTGAAAGAAGTCAAACAGTAAATTATGGAGATGACCCTCAATAGCAGTGGCGTTAGAGATATCGCACGGGTGCTGCGTGTGAGTACGTCAACCGTCATTGTACATCAACCGTCATTAACGAAAGCGAACTAAAAAAAGGTCCTTATCTGAGTCAAGTCAACCATAAGCATCTCGAAACCCTTCATTCTGAGGATGTTGAGATAGAGTTCATTCGGGTTGAGGAAATTGAGTACCGAGATATCGCAGAAGCAAAGCTGGATGAGATGTAGCGTTGTGTCGACAGCAAGCATCAACAGGGGTGGGCCCTGGCATGCCATTGATCGCAGGAGTGGAAAAATTCTCGCCCATTCACTCCACCAACAATGAATAGATTGGGCATGGCTCTACAAGGGTTTAAGTCTCGTTCGACTCGGTATTAATATGTGGAACTGCTATGGCACGCTCCAAAGCTTCTCCTCGCTTGGTTTTAAGCAATTGGGTGCCTGGGCCATCCTGTCCCCACATCGGCAGTATCCCAATATTTAACCGTGCCGCTCGTTCCTGATTACTGAGAACGATCACATCTTGATTGGCTACCGCAGGCAACAGCGCTATCAGCCTATCCGATTTGATCATAAATTGCATGGCCTGGGTGCCTAAATCTCCCACCTTCCCTAATCGAAGCAAATCAATCGGTAAACGCTTGCAATAGCCCTTACTTGATACCAAGATCAGATCAGCATCATCTCGGACTGCTGCCAACCCCACAATGGATTCCTGCTTTCGCAACCGAAAGACTTGATTGCCCTGAGCAGTGCGTCCCATTTCAGGAATCTCTTTTATGGGGAGATTTAACAGCCGTCCAGAGGAAGTCGCGATCGCTACATTTGTTTCCTGTTCAACTTTAACCACCCAGCCCAGTTGGTCACCTGACTTAATCTTGGCGGCTCCCAGCCCACGACTCGTCATCTCTGCAAACTCGCTCATGGGCAGACGCTTGATTTTGCCCTGCTGCGACAGCAGGACGAGGTGGCTGGTATCCGAAATCTCAGTACTGAGAAACTGGGCTACAATCTCGTCATCGCGTCCCGAATCGGGTAGGAGCGTGACCAAGGGTTTGCCTTTGCCTTTGCTAGACGTGAATGGGATGGATTGCAAACCAACCCCATAAGCCTTTCCACTTCCCGTAAACAGCAACAAGTCCGTAGAGAGTTCTGCCGTTTGGCGGAAAATGGTCAGATCCGTTGAGGTTTCAGCTAACTCCGTAGACAAATCAGAGCCGTTTTTACGCCGAGAAGAGCGCAAGCAGCGGGCATAGCCGCGCTGGTTCAGCTCTAAAATCACCGGTTCGTTACTGACAGGAGCTGCCAACACTTCTGTTTTGATTTCAGCTGCATGGATGACCGTGCGTCGCAGATCGCTATATTGTTTCTTTAATGCCCTGAGATCTTTCTTCAACGCTTTCAAGAGTTCATGGCGATTTCCCAACAGCCGTTCTAAATTATCAATTTCTTGGGCCAGATTTTCAAATTCCTGACGGAGATTTTGCTGTTCTAACCCCGTCAGCCGTCGCATCGGCATTGCCAAGATTGCATCTGCCTGTCGTTCACTCAACTTGAACTGGGATTGTAGTTGCACTTTCGCCGTGGTTCCATCGGGGGCATGGCGCAAGATATCGATCAAGTCATCCAAATGGTCGAGGGCCTTAATTAATCCCTCCACTAAGTGCTGACGATTTTGAGCTTGCTCTAGCTGATTTTGATACCGACGGGTTAAGGTCCGCTCTCGGAAATCGAGGAATTCTTGCAACACCTCCTTCAAAGACAGCTGCAAAGGCACTCCGTTGACGAGGGTCAGCATGATTACTCCAAAATTGGATTGTAGAGGAGTCAAACGATAAAGCTGCTCCAGGACCATCTGGGGTTGGGCTTCCCGCTTCAGCTCAATCACAATCCGCATCCCTTCGCGATCGCTTTCATCGCGCAGATCCGCAATCCCTTCAATCCGGCCCTGGTTAATTAATGCGGCGATTTTTTCCATACAGCCTGCCTTATTCACTTGATAGGGCAATTCCGTCACAATAATCACAGGACGGCGATGCCTTCCACGTCCTGGCTGGATTTCTTCAATAGAAGTTACTGCCCGAACCGTGATGCTCCCCCGACCGCTGGTGTAGGCATCGATAATGCCCTGATTCCCGACAATCTCCCCTCCGGTGGGAAAATCTGGTCCCGGTACCAAAGTCATTAGTTTTTCCATAGGCAGTTCTGGGGAATCAATTAGAGCCACTAGGGCATCGACAATTTCGCCCAGATTGTGGGGGGGAATATTGGTGGCCATCCCCACAGCAATCCCGGAACAGCCGTTGAGGAGAAGGGTTGGAAGTTGAGCAGGTAAGACCGTGGGTTCTTGCTGAGAGTTATCAAAGTTCGCGGCAAAATCAACGGTAGATTCGCCAATTTCCGCTAAGAGGGATTGGTTGCCAATGGGGGATAAGCGGGTTTCGGTATAACGCATAGCTGCAGGCGGATCGTTATCCACCGACCCAAAGTTGCCATGCCCCGCTAGCAAGGGATACCGACTTGAAAAGTCTTGAACCAGTCTAACCAAGGCATCATAAACGGCCTGATCTCCGTGAGGATGGTATTTACCCAGCACGTCCCCTACGACTCTGGCACATTTGCGGTAGGGACGATCGGGAGTGAGTCCTAGCTCATGCATGGCATACAGAATCCGCCGATGAACGGGTTTCAATCCATCCCGGACATCTGGCAACGCTCGTCCTACGATGACACTCATGGCATATTCCAAGTAGGACTGCTCCATCTCGGTATGCAAAGCGGTGGCAATGACTTTACCGGATGAGAGAAGATTTAATTGCTTGGGCATGAGTGAGGTTCCTTCGGATCTGGCGATATCAATGGGATCTAGAAATGGGGGCAATCCAATTTTGCCCAACCCTCGCAAAAAGGCGTCAGGCTACAATGCACTTGTACTATGGAAACCCCATTTTTCTCAACCCTGTCCATAAAACGCAATCTCTGGATCCGCCAGGGTATCTGATATTCTAAAAAGAATTAGCCCCCTCTATCTTCTTTGCCATGCATCTGCTGCTATCCTTGCTCTTTAGTTTCGGTATTGTCATTGCGGCGATTCTGTCTGTTCAGAATGCCACAGCAGTTTCCCTCCACTTTTTAGCTTGGCGTTCAGTTCCCATGCCCGCCGGAATTGTGTTGGCCTTTGCGACTGGAGTCGGTATATTGGGGGGTGCGATCGCAGCCCCACTCTGGTCTAAGCGACTGTCCCGCCATAGACGATATCCCGAGTTTGATGATTCAGAATTTGCCGAAGACGCTCCCTACTAACGGCCCGCTTCGTAAAGCATTGTTGCTCCCTTCTAGAGACCACAGACTTAGTTTGAAGAAGCATGGGTTAATCGTTGATAAATGGATCGTAAATGCTTACCACTATCAACAGGCGTCCGCGGTTGGGGTAATTCCGTGTTGGGCCAATTGGATAAGTCATGACAAGGGCATTCAGGCGATGCTATTCCTGCCACTGGCAAGCTCATCGGCATCTGACAACGCGCACAATCCGTAATTTCCCATTGGTCCGTGAGTAGCTCGGCGACCGTCGGCACAACGCCATCTAAACAGCAATCTCCAGACTCAGGACCCTGAACATATTGCCAGAGGGATTCGAACTCAGGGCTATAGCGATCGCCTTGAACCACTTGGTGTACAGAGCGAGGTTCTTGCTGTAGGCCGACCCGGATCGGTTTACCGAGCTGTAACCAAGCAGCTAGATAGTCTTTAACTTGCTGTGGGGAAGCCATAATATTCGAACACCCTCTGGGTATCTGACTGATAGGGTGACTCTAACTTAAATTTTAGGTTAGCTGCATCCACCTCTAGACGGACTTAAAAATGCCCCAAAACCCTACTACCCATCTCTTTCAGGATGCTTGAGAGATATTGAGGGGGGAACATAAGTCCCTAAAGCTTTAAGATTTACCGCATAGCCTGCTGACACTAGGTAAACTTGATCTGCGATCGCACCAATCTGACGAAGTAATTCGCCCATGCGATCGCGAAAGACTCGCCCCAAAGGATACGCTGGTACTACTCCCCAGCCTGCTTCTTCTCCCACCACAATAATTTGGCACTCTGCTTGCGCTAGTGTTGTCAACAATTGCTGAAGGGTATCGGCCCACATGGCAGTGTCCTGCTCTAAAACATTCGCTAACCACGTGCCTAAAGAGTCCAGCAATAAACAGACCGCCTCAGGCTGTGCTTGAATGGTTCCAGCCAAATCCATCGGTACATGTAAGGTCTGCCATTCAAGGGGACGCCGTTGCTGATGCGCTTGGATGCGGGCCTGCCATTCATTGTCCTCAGGGCAGTCAGCTGCTGTCGCCACATAGATTACTTGCAAAGTAGACTGAGTAGCAAGGCGTTCAGCCCACTCACTCTTACCGGAGCGCGCTGGTCCGGTCACCAAAATTAGGCGTTGTTTATTATCCTTAGTCATCATGCTCAGCTATTGCCCTTACAGATTTTCTAGCTCCTTCCCTAAGCTCTACTCATTGGAGTAACACGTTTCGAATACTGCTTTGCGCTCCGAAGTTTCATACTTTGAGATAAGCTGCAATACAAGCACCATCCTTGATAATAGCTAGAGAGTTCAACCACCACCCGTGCAAAAAAAGTCTAATCGCTGGTTTATTTGGCTTTTCGTTGTTGTTGCCGTTGTTGCCCTATTCGGGTTTTCCTTCGGATCTATTTTCGACAGCATTATTAGCTCCCGCCCTTCTCCTTCTCCCACTGTTCCTACCCCAGGTACAACGCCTACTCCACCTGCTGTATCAGAAACCGAGAAAAAGAACCTACAAGATCTTGAAAACGGTTACTTGCAGATTTTAGAGAAAGAACCAGATAATTCAGACGCCTTGCTTGGGCTCGCCGAGGCCCGTTCCCAAATGATTAAAATCGGTCTAAAGACAGAGAAAGACCTGATTAAGCCCTTAGAAAAGCTAGTTGAGCTGAATCCAGAGCAAACCCAATACAAAGTCCTCTTAGCCCAAACCCTACAAAAAACAGGTCAGAGAGAAAGCGCAGCTCAAACCTATCGGAGTATTTTAGCGACACAGCCTGGCAACATGGATGCTCTCCAAGGCTTTGTCAATCTGTTGGTAGAGCAGCAACGGCCATCAGCAGCCACTGACCTCCTACAGACAACCCTTAAAAATGCTCCCCAGGCCAATCAAGTTAAGCCAAACAGCATTAATGAAAGCGCCGTCAGACTCCTCCTAGGGCAGGTCTACGTCACTCAAAAGCAGCTCGATCAAGCACTTGAGGTATATGATAAGCTCATCGCCAGTGATCCAAACGATTTTCGCCCTGTCTTTGCCAAAGCAATCCTCCTACGAGAGCAAGGAAAAATAAAAGAAGCTGGCATTCTATTTAACACAGCTGAAAAATTAGCTCCTGGCCAGTATAAAGATCAGATTAAAGCGGCTGCCCAAGAAGAACCTGCTTCAGCACCTCCGAGTTCAAATTCACAGCCCCCCTCCAGTTCAAACCCTCAACCTTCTCCCGATTCAGCGCCTATTCCCACCGAATAAACCTTAAATATTTCCCAGCCGCGAATAAATTGCGGCTGGGAAATATTTGAGAGTCAGGCTATAGCAGCCCACCTAGTGGCTGGCAATGGCAAAGGAGTGGCCGCAACTACAGGTTTCAACGGCATTCGGGTTATAGAAGCGAAACCCTCCACCCATCAGATCCTCCGTATAGTCCAGAGTTAAACCAGTAATATATTTCACGCTAGTGCTATCAACTACCACTTGTATATCCTCACAGTCAAACACTTGATCACCAGGTTGTGGGGATCGAGCAAACTGCATTTGGTAAGCCAGCCCTTTACAGCCACTGGCATCAACCTCAATACGTAGCTTGCCATTAGGCAAATGCTTCTTCTGGAGACGCTTTAATTCACCAATGGCAGTGGAGCTGAGTTGAATCATAATGAGCAGAGTGTTCTAAGCACAAAGGACTATCGTGCGTAATCATCATCAAAGCGCACAATATCATCTTCGCCTAAATACTCGCCGTTTTGAACCTCAATCAAGACCAAAGGCACCATGCCAGGATTCTCAAGCCGATGTTGTGTAAACCGAGGAACGTAGGTAGACTCATTTGCGCTCAGCATCAGATCTTCATCCCCTCGCACAACTTTGGCAATGCCTGCAATGACAATCCAATGCTCACTGCGATGATGATGCATCTGCAAACTTAAACGGTGCCCAGGTTTAACCTCAATTCGCTTGATCTTATAGCCTTGGCCTTCTTCCAAAATAGTAAAAGATCCCCAAGGTCGCAGTTCAGTTGCAGCAACACCTTGGTGAGCAGACACAGGGGCTGCTAATAGATTGGATGGTTGAGTTTGGACCACAGTTCCTACTTACCTCAATAGGTTTTCCCGTCGATATTAGTAGACAATTGCTGAATTAGGACAAGACCAAAGCCCAAATCCCACATTGCCTAGGATTAAACTAATCGAATGTGCTTGAGAGTTCCATGCACATCATTATGATTTAAGCAATCAGAGGATTCTCTTTAGGTGATCTTCATCACCAATAAAGGTCAATTCATATAAGCGAACATTTATTCACACTTAGCTCGAATAAAGTTAAGTGATAAAAGTGTGCTCTCAGGGGTTAATCTTTAGTGCAAACCCTACTCAAAATAAAACGATTGACAAACAGTCAGCTTCGAACAATCTAACCCAAGAAATAGAGTTCGGCAAATCATCTTGCATTGGGCTGCCAAAACACCCCAATACCATTTTGAACGCGCGCTGCTGTCACAGGATGCCGATCCAATAGTTGACCACCCAGGTATAAACTGGTCGAACTTCCCCCATCCAAATTTAACGCATTCACTGCCCCCAAACGCTGCATAATGAATGCCCATTCTTTCAAGGTTGGGCCAGGACCACCCATGCGGTTATGAACTGCTGCTAGCAAAATAGTGCCATCCGCCGTTTGCCCAATCCCGCTACGAGGGGCTGCTTGAGTATCGAAGGGAGGGCGAAATTGTTCAGCCTTAGCATTCAGTACTACCTGGCCGTTGCTCACCAACAATGGCCCTGCCCCGACAATATTGGGAAAAGCATTAAAGCTAGCAGGGGTCGTTGAAGCCTGAACTTGGAGTTGGGTTCCAGGAGACAATGCCCCTCTGACATCGAAAGACCGCAAAACCAGTAAGTAGCCATTTTTAGGAATAGCAAAGGATTTGGCGCTCGTACTGACCTGCTCGGAGACCACCCGATTCTCAACCACAGTAATGATCTTTTCTGTTTTAAGGATCGGAGTATAAGTCGGTCCCCAAGTCGGTGTGTATCGAGCAATTCCTTTTTGGGGATAACCACTATCTAACGATACGATCGACAACCGCTGTCCCCCAGAGTTACTGAGAGTTTGCTGCAAGTTTAAGCGTCCCATTTGGAACTGGCCCTGCTGATTCCAAGCCACCACGCCTCGATTTAAAATTGGGCTCGAAATCCATTGACCATTCTGACGAATGGCTCCCAGGGGTGTTTTATTTTTTCGATTAAAAAAACCTGCATTAATCGCGGCAGCAACCTGTGTTCCTTTGGCCATTGATAGAAGGGGATGAATTCCCACTAGAGCATTCGGACTGCCCCAAATTGGCTGGAGTTTCAGCCCTGGTGTTTGCGGACTTAAAGCTAACCAAGTGACTGGATATTGTCTGTTTCCTAAAGCAATGACCCGCTCCTGTCTGAGAATTCCAGGTGCCCAAAGGATACTCCGTTGTTCAGGAACTCCGGCCTTAATATCGATCACCAGTCGATTTGGATTGGTTAACATCCACACACGAGGACGCATCGTTCCTGCCATTACTCCACTCAAGAGCGTTCTTCCTGCCTTTCGAGTAACCTTCAGAGACTTTAATGCAGACCGGGCAGGAAATTTCCAAGCTGTACCCAACCTAGCTGAGGCAGTTGCATCTACGGACAGGATAAATTCACGATCTTTTTTACCTGTTCGACTGTTGGTTAACCTCTCCAGTTGCCAAGGGGTGGGCTGATCCAGATCAATGACTAAACGGTGTCCCCATGGCTGCCGCCCAGACCGAATCTGGCCAATTTTTGAAGGAGGCGATTGAATCTTGAGAACATTGCCCTGGGGTTGAATCTGCCAGTTGACCGATCGAGCCAAGGCCGAAATATCGAGATATCGATAGGCCCCATTTTCACTAAACCGGGTGGTTAAGGCAATTGGTTTGGGGGTAAACCATTGCACAAGCTGTTGCCGAAAATCATTCGAGCTAGTTAAATCCACTCCAAACCGACGATTCAAACCACTATCGCTAATCCCTGTAGACAGAGTGGACTGACCCGGATTTTGCCATTGTGTCCAAGTAACTGGGTAGGTACGGCCATTGAGTTGAATTTGATTGCCCTGATGAATATTGTTACTTGCAACCTGAACAATAGGTTGACTGGCGGCTGTTTGTGCTGCAGGAGTAACCGCTAGTACACCAGGACCAAGCATCAAGATGGAGGGGAGGTAAAACAAAATTGTAGATTTGAGAATTTAAAGTACAAGAAACAAAAACCTATTTACCCAAGATACCCAGGAGACAGGACAAAGATTCTGGTTCGAAATAGTCCTTAAGGTGTTGCTGCGTCCGTGTCCACAGACTCAGGAGCAGCCTGAGGAGGAACAGGAACACCTAATTGTTTCTGTTGTTTTTTACGAAAGGCATCAACAGCAGAGTCAAAATTAGCAGATTGATCTTCTGCAAATTCACTACTGGAGCGGCTATTCACTTGTTGCAAGCGATTGAGTAAATTGAGTAAAGATCCTGTTCCTCCTCTATTGGTAAACACCTGATCAGGAGCATTGGGATCTTCTAATTGCAGATCTTGCAATGGATTTGAGGTTTGTGAGGACTGAGCCATGGTCGGATGGGATACGAAGCAGGTTAGGACACCCACCATTGCAGCAGTAGAGAGTTGGAAGCTAATCAGACGCATATTCATGATTTTCCTCAGCTCAGTGACAAAATAAACAGTTAATTAATGAACGCAGGCTATATACGATATTACCTATATCTACACCTATGCCAAGTTGAGGTCGCGCAAGTAGAGGCATTATTGCCATCAATTTTTCCGCAAACAGCAGTTGCTAGGTGATCAAACTCACTGATTTGGATGTAGACCATATTCTTTAATGATTCGTAGAATTAAAGATGACCAGTAAGCATTGAGACCCTCTCCTGGGTTCGAATGTTTCTTCTTCAGAAGCTGCACTAAAATTCTATGAAATAATTTTTTGACGACTGTCGAAATTTGTGTGGAACTGGTCGATCCTAGAAATGAGGGTTTTAAAGACGGAGTCATAGGTAGGCAGATGCAATCATCCAACACTCAGCAAGGTATAGAAAAGCAACTTGTTCCATGTCCTGAAGTAGGATGTTTCAGCCAACCAGACTCATCATCAAGGTTTGTTCAGTTTGTCTCAGTCACTCATCCCGAGCTGGAAACGGGATGTTCTCAAGCACTCCATTTCAACAATCAGTTCAAGGGGCAAATGGACTTACATGCTGATAAAGCCACTGTCATGGCGTATTTAGATGCTCATCAAGGCTGGTTCTGTCGGTGCGCTCACCCCATGAAAGCTGAGCTAGTTGAGAGTAATGGCTATATTCTCTCTTTGGGCCGTTATGGTTCCTTCGGGTTTGAAGTGGAACCGCAAATTGGCTTACGACTATTGCCTCAAGAGGAGGGAGTCTATCGAATTACGACCATCCCTTTACAGCACAAATTTGACCACTGCTATCAAGTTGACTTTCAAGCTGCGATGTATCTTGTCGATACCTCTGATGCTGAAGCTAAGCCATCCTCCTCTCCTAAAACCTCTGTTGAATGGGATTTGGCGTTAGACGTTGCTATTGTATTTCCTCAATTTATTCTTCGTCTTCCTCGCAAGGTTATTCAAGCAGCAGGAGACAAGTTGCTGCAACAAATTGTTCGACAAATATCCCAACGTCTTACCAAAAAGGTGCAGAGTGATTTTCATGAAACCCATGGCATCAGCTACCCCTAATGTCTTTGCATAAGCAGCAGCTCACGGCCCCTCTGTTCACAAGTCCTTAAATAACCGTTATCAAGCGACTGAGAGAGGATGTCCTTTAAATTTTTCGGGACACACCTAAATTTCTATTCATTGATAAATCCCTAAGCTCAGAGGGTTGGGTATTCAACTTTAGAGTCTATAGTTTGCAAGAGAAGTTGAGGATTACGGGCTAAAGTGCAACTTTTCCTGCTATAGGCTGTCATGAATCGAAGTGTTTTCCTCTTTGTATCAAAATATTTTGACTTTACCTGTCCGTCAGGCTGTCATAAAATCATGCAGGTTAAGACCCGAAGGATGTCAAACTTCTGTGAGTGCAAGGGGGATTAAACACTCGTTTTTCAGTGCCGTTCCTTTTTTCACTATTGCTCAATTCCTCAGTTCATTATTGGCCTATGCTGTCGGCGTTACATTTGAAACTTCATCGCTATCTGTCGTTCCGCATGGGATGCCTGTCCCTGCTGTTATCTTTAATCGCCAGTCCTGCGATCGCATTAGAGCTGCGCGTCTCGTTATTGAAAGGACAAGAAGATGTCGTCATCGGTAGTTCGACTCCCGCCACTATTGTCAACGGGCAAGGCACTGCTTTAGGAACGTTACCTGCCTTAGAAGGCTTTTTCGCTAAATCTACTCCAGAGGCAGTCACCTTTTTTGGCAAAAAAGGCTGGCAGCTTTCCATTGAACCGTCTGACCATGGTTTCGTCTATATCCAAGATCGCTGGTATCGAGGACAAGTCAGATTAATCACGACAGCCCAAGGCATCATGGTGATTAATGAAATTGACTTGGAAGACTATTTAGCGGGAGTGATTGGCAAAGAAATGCCCAGGACATGGCCGCAGGAAGCATTGAAGGCCCAAGCCGTGGCGGCGCGATCGTTTGCCCTGTATCGACGAGGCAAGCAGAAAAACCCTCTCTATGATTTGGTCAATACCACCAAGGACCAAGTTTATGGTGGCATCGATGGTGAGGCGGAGAGTACCCGAGCAGCCGTTAGAGCCACTGCCGGACAAGTGTTGACCTATCAAGGTAATGTGGTTGAAGCCTTGTTCCATGCCAATTCTGGCGGTCACACTGAAAATTCTGAACAAGTCTTCAGTGGGGTTATTCCCTATTTAAGAGGAGTCCCCGATTTTGACCAAGAGGCTCCCAACTTTCAATGGTCGGTGAACTTTTCGCAAGCGCAACTGATACAAAGACTCCCTGGACTGGGTAATATCATTTCAATGACCCCTCAGGGAACCACGGCCCATGGCCGCGTCAAAGCCATCAAGATTCTAGGGGAACGAGGAACAAAAATGATGAAAGGGCGTGAGTTCCGCCGAACCCTCAAATTAAAAAGCACCTTATTCCAGGTGACGCCTCAATCCGACCTCGTGGCTAGTCAAGCCCAATCTGTACCGGGTACCCCTCCTGGGTTCACAATTAACGGTCGGGGCCATGGGCATGGTTTAGGGATGAGTCAGTGGGGAGCCTTGGCATTAGCCCAGCAAGGGAAGACTTACCAGCAAATTTTGCAGCATTACTATCGAAACACAGTTCTCCAGAATACCGATTAACAGAAGGAATGAATCCCTAAATGCAGTTGGCTATGGGATCAACGCCATTCATTAGTATTTGCAGCACGGTTAATCATACATAGGATAAATTTCATGACAAAAGTTGCCCTCATCACTGGCATTACTGGTCAAGATGGAGCCTATTTAGCAGAGCTTTTATTGGTCAAAGGCTACCACGTTCATGGGATTAAAAGACGCGCTTCTCTCTTCAATACCGATCGCATCGATCACTTGTATCAAGACCCTCATGAAACGGATCGACGCTTTTTCCTGCATTATGGTGATCTAACAGATTCGACCAATCTCATTCGGATTGTCCAACAAGTGCAACCGGATGAAATTTATAACTTGGCAGCTCAAAGCCATGTGGCCGTTTCTTTTGAAACTCCCGAATATACAGCCAATGTTGATGGTATTGGTACCTTAAGATTTTTGGAGGCCATTCGCATCTTAGGGTTAGAGAAAAAAACAAAGTTCTATCAAGCCTCTACCTCTGAACTGTATGGTTTAGTGCAAGAGGTGCCCCAAACTGAGAAAACGCCATTTTACCCGCGCTCTCCCTACGCAGTTGCAAAACTCTATGCCTATTGGATTACGGTTAATTACCGAGAGGCCTATGGTATGTATGCCTGTAATGGAATTTTGTTTAACCATGAGTCGCCGTTACGGGGTGAAACCTTTGTGACGCGGAAAATTACTCGCGCGATCGCACGGATTTATCTCGGCAAACAGAAATGCTTGTTCCTTGGGAACATGGATTCTCTTCGAGATTGGGGACATGCGCGAGATTATGTCGAAATGCAGTGGATGATGCTGCAACAAGACCAGCCCGAGGATTTTGTCATCGCCACTGGTCGCCAATATAGTGTTCGTCATTTTGTCACCATTGCCTGTCAGAAAGTGGGTATCGAGATTCGATGGGAAGGGGAAGGAATAGACGAAAAAGGCTACGACCAGGACGGAAACTGTATTGTTGCCGTAGATCCCCGTTACTATCGCCCGACAGAAGTCGATACCTTACTAGGCAGTCCTGAGAAAGCCAAGGAGAAACTCAAATGGGTTCCTAAAGTTAGCTTTGAAGAGCTAGTTGAGGAAATGATGGCAGAAGATTTGAAAGCTGCTAAACGAGATAAAATTATCGAAGATCACGGTTATCCTGTACCCCTTGTTCATGAATAGGTCTGCGATATCGGCCGCATTTTAGGCCTGAGGATGTAGGCGATTCTCCATGAAAGCCAATCGCTAATGAAAGTACTGCTAATTCATGGTCTGGGGCGCTCTCCCTTGTCCGTATTTGGGTTGTCTCAATACTTACAGCAAGCGGGATATCGCACAGAGCTGTTTGGCTATTCCTCCCGAGTGGAATCCTATGTTCAAATTATTGAGCGTCTGCAAGATCGGTTATGGGAGATGGAACCCGCTCGGTACGGTATCGTTGCTCATTCCCTTGGGGCTGTGTTGGTGCGGTCTGCCATCCCGCCTCATTCTGCTTTCAATCCTGACCCAATTATTTTGTTAGGACCACCCAATCAATCTCCCCGTATTGCTCAGATGGCTCAGCGCTTCAGCCCCTTATCTCCATTGGCAGGCGAGTGCTTTCAAAACTTAGCTGACCCCAGCTTTTTTCAGCAACTGCCTAAGCTAGACGTTCCCCACACCATTATTGCGGGAACCAATGGTCCTTGCGGCACTTGGAGCATTTTTGGCAACGAGGTGAATGATGGTGTTCTCACCTTAAACGAGATGCAGTTGGATGATTGCAGTCGCTCAGTGATACTTCCCGTCAACCATATCCAAATGTTGAATCATCCACTGGTGCAGCAAACCATATTACAAATCCTTGCTGACCCCGCTTTGAAACAAGACCCCTCCTCTACTTAGCTACAAACGACTAAGGCATTTGTTGTCTACAGTAAGGGTATGACCATCATCACTTGCGATCATCTCGATAAGGTATATCCGGTTGCCCTTAAGGAACCAGGACTCAAAGGCACTCTATCTCACTTTTTTCAAAGACAACATCGCCTCGTCAACGCTGTTCAATCCGTCAGTTTTACGATTGACCCTGGAGAGGTTGTTGGCTTCTTAGGCCCCAACGGTGCTGGCAAAACCACAACCCTAAAAATGTTAACTGGTTTAATCCACCCCTCGGCAGGGCAGGTACGAGTAGCAGGCCAAATTCCGTTTCGACGCAGCCCATCATTCCTGGAAAAGATTACCTTGGTCATGGGCCAAAAGCAGCAACTGCTATGGGACTTACCGGCATTAGATTCCTTAAAAATCAATGCTGCAGTCTATAATATCAGTCCCCGTGACTTTCAATATCGGGTTGATGAACTCTCCGAGATGTTGTCCTTAGCCGGAAAGCTCACTCAACCAGTGCGAAAGCTCTCCCTCGGCGAACGCATGAAAGCAGAGTTATTGGCTGCACTTCTTCATCGCCCCCAGGTTCTCTTTCTCGATGAGCCCACCTTAGGTCTAGATGTGAATGCTCAGGTCAGCGTTCGCGAGTTTCTGAGGGAATATAACCAACGGTACGATGCTACGATTCTGCTGACGAGTCACTATATGGCGGATATTACGGCCCTTTGCGATCGCGTTCTCTTGATCCATCAAGGTCAGCTCATTTACGATGGTGCCCTCAATCAATTAATGAGTCGCTTTGCCCCCTATCGGGAAGTCAAATTAGAACTGATGCAGCCTCCCGATCACGCAACTTTGAAGCAGTATGGCGAAGTTGAAGAAGTGCTGGGGCGGGAAATTCGGTTATTGGTTCGTAGGGAAACCCTCACTCACACCGTTTCTCAAATTTTGGCGAATCTTCAGGTGCTCGACTTAACGATCACGGACCCACCCATTGAAGAGATTATCCGGCGGGTTTTTCAATCTGGCAAAGTTACATGAGTTCTGTCCTTCGTAAGATTAAAACCTTCTTAACCGTTTATTATGCCTATATGCTGGAATACCGGGCAGAACTGCTGCTCTGGGTTTTAGCTAACTCCCTCCCCCTGATAATGATGGGAGTCTGGTCTCAAGCCGCCACAGGTGGTCAATTTTCACTCACAGCCCTAGACTTTGCCCGTTACTTCATCTCGGTCTTTATCGTTCGGCAATTCACGATCGTTTGGGTCATTTGGGACTTTGAAAATGAGGTCGTCGAAGGCAAACTTTCTCCTCGACTGCTACAGCCAATTGATCCTGTGTGGCACCACGTCGCTGCCCATGTGTCTGAACGGCTGGCTCGGCTCCCCTTTTCCGCGGGACTAGTGATCTTATTTTTTGTTCTGTATCCTCAAGCTTTTTGGTGGCCCAGCCCCCTTGGCTTGTTCTGGGGATGTTTAGCTACTGCATTGGCATTTATTCTACGCTTCATCATCCAGTACACATTTGCCATATTCGCATTTTGGGTGGAACGGGCCACTGCGATTGAGCAATTGTGGTTTCTATTCTATCTATTCCTCTCTGGAATGATTGCCCCCCTCGACTTGTTCCCAGACGCTGTGCGGGCCGTTGTGGTGTGGACCCCTTTTCCCTATCTCATCTATTTCCCCGTCAGCCTCCTAGTCGGTATTCCTACACCAGTTACCCAAGGGTTTGTCATTATGCTGATCTGGTGCAGTTTGGGCCTCCTGATCAACCGTTGGTTATGGCGCAGAGGGATCAAACATTACTCAGGCATGGGTGCTTAACTGTTCAGACAACCGCTTCAGCAATTGCTTGAGCAATTGTTGGTAAACCCGCTACTTCAGTCATCAGGTCTCTGTTACCAGCAGTGGCGACTTGAGCGGCAATCACAGTCTCCACAGCAGTTTGTAACTTTAGGGCAGCATCCCTTTCCCCTAAATGCTGCAACATTAATACACCCGATAAGATCAACGACGTCGGATCAGTTAAAGCCTGACTTGCACGTGTAGATTGGGCCTCAAAAACTGCATATTTATCCCCAATATAAGCATTGGGTGCACCAACTCCACCAACCATACCGGCACAAAGATGGGAGAGCAAGTCACCATATAAATTTGGCATCACCAACACATCGTAGGTGTCAGGAGTCTGCATTAATTCTCTACAAACTGTCTCTACCGACCGATCTTCAAAAGCAATTTCAGGAAACTCTTGAGCAATATCACGGGCAATTTCGAGAAAAAGGCCGTCTGTATGGGCCATAATATGCGCTTGATGGATAGCAGTAACTTTACTCCGCCCATTGTTCCGAGCATAATTGAAGGCAAATTCAATAATTTGACCACACCCTCTCACAGAAATAGGTTTAATTCCCACAGCTGAATCTTCTCGGATTCGCTTACCAGACAATTTTGACAGAAAAGAACGAGCATCTGCGGCCTCTATTGAGGTGCGCTCAAATTCAATGCCAGCATAAATATCCTCAGTCGTCTCCCTCACAATCACTAAATCAACATTTTGGAAGTTGCTTCTGGTGCCCACCATCGTTTTTGCAGGCCGTAAATTGACATACAGATCCAGTCTTTCTCGGATATCTGCCTCAATCCATCGAGGATCAAGGCCAATAGGCATTGTCAACGGCCCTTTAAGAATAGTTTTGGTTTCTCGGATAGCATCCAATACATAGTTGGACAATAGCGTATCAGATTGGTTCAGAGCATTTAGACTCACATCAATGACCTGCCAATCGATTGTGACTCCGGTGGCATCAATGGCTGTTTGGACTGCAGCAATATCCCCTGCACCCTTCTCACCCTCTCGGATCAAGGTAATTGGATATCCCATTCACTGATTCCCTCTTAGATATGGACCCAAGCTGTGGCAATTCACCATTCCCATCTTGTTGAAGTTTAAAGATTCAAACGGCCTTATTTCTCTTCCCTCAAAACCACTACACAATACATTTTTGAGGTGGATACACTGATATACTCCATCAGGAAACGCTTGTTCCCCTTACTGTTAGATTACCCATTCAACTGGCCAAGGTGCTGCAACCCTTAAGAGAAGATACATGTCCAAAACAGAAGCCACGACTATCATCTATACCCATACGGACGAAGCGCCAGCCTTAGCCACTTATTCTTTGCTCCCCATTATCAAAGTTTTTACACAAGCAGCAAATATTGAAGTAGAAACGAGTGATATCTCACTGGCTGGGCGAATTATCGCTAATTTTCCAGAAAAACTAACAGCAGACCAGCGGCAACCCAACGCTCTTGCTTATTTAGGAGAGCTAGCGGAGACTCCTGACGCAATCATCATCAAACTTCCTAATATCAGTGCTTCTATTCCCCAGTTAACTGCTGCTATTCAGGAATTGCAAGCCAAAGGGTATGAGGTTCCCGACTACCCTGCTAATCCTCAAAATGAGCAGGAAGCAATCCTCAAAAACCGATATGCCAAAGTACTTGGCAGTGCCGTCAATCCAGTTCTGAGGGAAGGGAATTCCGATCGGCGAGTCGCAACAGCTGTCAAACAATACGCCCAGAAAAACCCTCATCCGGTTGGCCGTTGGACACCTGATTCTCAATCTCATGTTGTGCACATGGATGAGGGGGACTTTTATGGCACTGAGCAATCCGTCGTGATCGATCAAGATGGGGCAGTCAGGATTCACTTAGTAACAGAGGAGGGCACTCTCCAGGTTCTAAAAGAGAATATCACTGTACTTGCAGGTGAAGTGATTGATGCGGCTATCATGCAAGCCAAAGCCTTGCGGGCTTTTTATGAAAAAGAGATCAATGCGGCCAGAGCAGAAGACATCCTACTGTCCTTACACGTCAAAGCGACGATGATGAAAGTTTCTGACCCTATTCTATTTGGCCATGCAGTGACCACTTACTATCAGAACGTCTTTACCCAATATGCCGATGCCTTTAGCGCCCTTGATATCAATCCCAACAATGGCCTAGGTGAAATTTTTGCCAAGATTCAAGCCTTGTCTAATGCGGAACGTTCCGCCATTACAGCTGCCTTTGAAGCCACCCATAAAACCCGCCCCCCACTGGCGATGGTCAATTCCGACAAGGGCATCACCAATTTCCACGTCCCTAGTGACATCATTATTGATGCTTCTATGGCTGCTGCCATTCGAAACTCCGGCAAAATGTGGGGGCCAGACGGTAAGCTTCATGATACGAAAGCAATGATTCCCGATCGCAGTTATGCCACTATGTACCAGGAATGTATCAAATTCTGCCAAAAGCATGGTGCCTTTGATGTGCAGACGATGGGGAATGTCGCTAATGTGGGCCTGATGGCCCAAAAGGCTGAAGAATACGGCTCCCATGACAAGACCTTTGAAATTCCCGCCAATGGGAGGGTTCAAGTTATTGATCAGACAGGTCGAGTCCTGATGGAACATCCGGTTGAAACAGGTGATATTTGGCGTATGTGCCAAACCAAAGATATCCCTATCCAAGACTGGGTTAAATTGGCGGTTAATCGGGCTAAAGCAACGGGATTGCCGACCATTTTTTGGTTGGATGCAAATCGAGCCCATGATGCCAATCTAATCCAGAAGGTGCGGCAATATCTGCCCCAGCATGACACGACAGGTCTGGATATCCGAATTTTAGCCCCCGTCGCTGCCATGCGCTTTACCTGTGAGCAGATTAGAGCGGGCAAGGACGTCATTTCGGTTACTGGAAACGTCTTAAGGGATTACTTGACGGATCTCTTTCCGATCCTAGAATTGGGCACAAGCGCTAAAATGCTGTCTATCGTTCCCTTGCTTGCAGGGGGAAGTTTGTTCGAGACAGGGGCAGGTGGATCTGCTCCTAAGCATGTTCAACAATTTTTGACGGAGGGGCATTTACGCTGGGACTCCTTAGGAGAATTTTTAGCCCTAGCTGCAATGCTAGAAGAGTTAGGCCACAAGACCCACAACGAAAACACTCTCACTCTAGCTAGAGGTCTAAACCAGGCCAATAGCCAATATCTAGAACAGGCTAAATCCCCCTCGCGGTCTGTCCATGAGTTGGATAATCGTGGCAGTCATTTCTACCTAGCCCTTTATTGGGCCCAGGCGTTGGCTACACAAGATCAAAATGTTGCGATCAAAACCCAGTTTACGAGCTTAGCCCAACAACTGAGTGACAATGAGGAGACAATTCTGGCAGAACTTCTTGCTCCCCAAGGGCAGCCAGCAAAGATCGGGGGGTACTATTTGCCCGATATTGAGAAAACTCGTCAGGCTATGTGCCCTAGTCAAACCCTGAACATGATTTTGACAACACATCTGAAGGACAACATTGGATAGAAGATCTCTGGATACAGCGACTTCCAACTAGAACTTGAGTCACTGCTACTGACGAAACCTTTCCAGTGTTTTGTCGCTACCTAGCTTTTGATGGGCACTCTAGAACCGGAAGGTTCTGGGATAAGCCTTTAGGTTTATCCCAGGCCTGCTGCTCCCAAACTCACTGTGCCAGAATCTTGTATTCTGCACAGTGAGTTAAGGTCACTTTCATCATGCACATCTGTGCTCAACAACCTCAGTTACCATAGCGGTTCCTTGTTTGCAGGTTGTCCCGAGCCTGGCCCCCACAGGGGTTCTTGCCGTCGTGGAGCAGGAGCCGGTCTAGGAGCTGGTCTAGGTGCCGGAGCGCTCCTGGGGGCAGGAGCCGGAGCCGGACGGGGCGCGACAGAAGCCGGACGTTGAGAGGGAGCATAGGATGGAGCAGGCACGGATGCCGCTTGGGCCGCTTGAGCCGCTTGGGCCGCTTCTAATTTTCGCTGGGCTTCTGCTGCTGCAGCAATTTTCTTCTGCCGTTGCTCATTTAAGGCTTTGAGTTGCTTGTCAAAGTCTTTTCGTTTAGCTTCGACCTGAGGTGCAACGAGTGTGTCCTTCGGCACTTCTTTGAGGAGTTTGAGAGCCTTTTCCCATTCAGTCTTATGCTGATCGAGGGTAGAAACAGAGTCATCACTTTTTGCCTTCTTTTGAACTGCTTGAGCAATGGCTGTTGCTTTTTTTAAGGTTTCTTCTGCTGTGGTTTCTTGCTGAATGCGGGCAGCCATTGACTGACTCTCCGTTTGATAAGTCGTGAGTGCCTTCTTCGCCTCATCATATATTTTGACGTTTTTAGGGATCTTGTTGAGTTCTGCAATGGCTTCATCCATCTCTTTCTGCGCAGATTGGATATCAGCAACTGCTTTAGCCTGTTGATAGCGCGTTTGAGCAGCCTTGGCATCATCTACAGCCTGGTCAAATGTGGCTTGAAATTGAATGTCCTGAGAACAATTGTTCAGTACGGTACAAACAGATTGGATATGGGGAGAAGTGAAAGCCAATGCCGTCCCTCCCATCAGCACGGCGATTAGCCCCCCCGTTATCACTTTAGTGCGACTGATCTGTGCTGGAGGAGGCTTGGGAGAGACAGCAACTGTTTCAGAGGGGCTTGCTACAGGAACATTGGCTGAATGACTGCTAACTTGAGGCGTGGTATGGTTAGGAGCCCCCTGCGGAGCCGTGGTCCCGAACTGAGGTAGACCGTTCTCAGGCGGATTGGCATGGGGGATATTTGTGGGTTGCTGGGCCGTGGTTTCTAACTGCTGAGCGGTATTGTCTTGCTGAAGGGTGTTGTCTTGCTGAAGGGTGTTGGCTGAGGGAACAGCAGGAGGCTGAACAGGTATTGCAGCCTGATTGCGTGGGTTGACGACTGTCTCTGGGAGATTGTCAACGGTGAATTGGGGGAGTTGCTCTGTTTCTCTGGCTGCCATCAAACTTTGGACGGCTAGTAAAGCATCATTAGCCGAACGATACCGCTGCCGATAATCGTAGAGCACCATTTTCTCTAATAAGGTCGCAAAAGCGGGTGCGATAGAAACGCGATCGCGCCAAGCAATCTCACCTGTTGCCTCATCTTCAGGCAGCTCTCCTAATGAAGGGCGCAAACCCGTCAATGCTTGAATAGCAATAATCCCTACCGCATAGACATCACTACACAGGCGGGGCTGGCCTCGAAATTGCTCGCTGGGCATATATCCCGAGGTGCCGATCAGGACGGTGCGAGGCATCTGTGTGGCAGAATCTGCAAGCTGTGTGGTGACCTGCTTCACAGCCCCAAAATCAATCAGTACGAGTTTGCGATCGCTCTTGCGTCTAATTAAATTGGAAGGTTTAATGTCCCGATGAATGACTTGCTGATCATGCACAAAAGATAAGACTTCTAGGATGTCATAGAGCAGTTGAATAACCGTTTCTTCATCTAACTGCTCACCAGGTAGCAGCTCATCGGTAAGGCTATTCCCTTCCACGTACTCCTCAGCTAGGTAAAACTCTTCTCCATCCTCAAAGTGGGCCAGCAGACGAGGAATTTGAGGATGATCCCCAAGCTGATGCAAGACCTTGGCTTCGGAATCAAACAGGCGTCGCACCGTATGGAGCAAAGCTGGCTCGTGGGAACCCGTCTTCAGCTTTTTGACCACACATTTGGGAGAGTCGGGCAAATGGGTGTCTTCGGCTAAGAAAGTTTCGCCAAAGCCACCCTCTGCCAACGGTTTAACAACGGAATAGCGTCCTGCCAGCTTGCGTCCTAACATGGGATGGATCTCAGCGTTGAACAACGATGTGAAACAATGAAGGGTGTTTCTTTTCAGAACACGAACTGTGTCACTCTCGGTAATCACTCTAGCACCTACCATAGGCCAACCGCCCGCAGGTCTTTTCGTGGCTTTACATGGATGGGGATCTAATGCTGAAGACTTAGCATCACTGGCCCCTTATCTCAATTTGCCAACCTATCAATTTTGTTTCCCCAATGCCCCTCTCCCTCATCCCCAGGCTCCCGAAGGTTACATGTGGTATGACCTCAATACTCAAGAAGGTTTGCCAGAAAGCCGACAACTCGTTTTGGATTGGCTACAATCCTTAGCTGAAGAGACCCAGGTTCCCTTAGAACGGATTATCCTGGCAGGGTTTTCTCAAGGGGGAGCAATGGCCTTAGATATCGGTGCTCGCTTGCCTCTAGCCGGATTAATCTGTCTCAGCGGTTATTTACATCCTTCGATTACGTCCTTGTTCAATCCTCAGACCCCCCCAGTGCTCTTGATTCATGGTCAACATGACCCAGTTGTACCTTTAAGTGCGGCACAAACGTCTGAACAGGCGCTTCGTCAAGGTGGCGTCTCGGTGCAATATCAAGAATTGCCCATGGCCCATGAGATTAATTCTGCCGCATTGGGTTTTATTCAAGACTTTGCAAGTTCTTTGACTTCTTAAGGGCTGTGGCTACTCACATATCTATATTTTGGGTGATCCATTTGGATTTTACGCGGTTCTCTGAGACATCATTCAATCGGGCTTTAACCAGGTAAGGAAAAATTAAAAGCAAATTCCTTTAGAAAACCTCTATAAGCGTGTAACAGCGGTCTGATAGACTTGTAAACTAGTACTTAAAGATACAAAACATATAAAGTAGCAGTTGCTTTAAGACATAGACGCAAGACACAGTCAGGCATTTAGGAGGAATCTTTGCGTGGATAACGTTATCGGCCTAGAGATCATTGAGGTGGTTGAACAAGCAGCCATTGCCTCAGCTCGATGGATGGGAAA
>JANQPU010000332.1 GCA_028285315.1 Acaryochloris sp. IP29b_bin.176 | reverse complement strand
AGGTCTGTAGTTTTTTCTGGTAAAGAGCAGCCAATTCTAATGCCACCGTTAACGTTGTGCAAAAACTGGATAGGATTTTAAGGAACTCTGGACTCATGGCTTGATGACTAAAGACAGCCAAAACGCCAATGACACCCTATTAGCTTGTCTCCAAGGGCGACTTAACGATAGGGATGCCCCACTTGATTCAGTTGAGGTTATTACTGAAGGAAGCGGAACAGATCCCTAGCCTAAGATCATTGAGTCAAAAAATTATAGGGATTTGCCAGAAAATAGATAATTCTTCAGCATAGGCTAGGGATCTGTTCCGCTTCCACGCATAATGGTGGTATGAGATTTACCAAAAGTACGACCTGCAGCGCGAACTCCCATTCCTTCGATGCGAACTTTGATGGCATAGCTAACCAATGAACTAGCGGTGCGCCTTTGGGGTACCGCTAGTTCATTGAAACGCCGACTGCAATCCTTACATTGATAAGCAGTAGGACAGAATTAATTTCACAATAGTTTTGCTGAAACCTTGACTTAAAAAGGAAATAGATTGTAATTAATTCTGCATGATTGCTTATCGCTGAACTAATGGACCATCTTGGAGAGAATCAAAGCCTCGCTTATTGACTTCGTGGCTCTGGCAGTATGGGCATTCCATAGATCTACATCAGGTTGTGTCGGAGGCATTATAGCTAGATCCTGTTAAGAGACTAGTGCCGTGAACTGAGGTCATTCACAGCTTCGGTGCTGGGCGTTTCGGTCGCTCTTGGGATTTCCTTACCACTTCTCAGCATAGGGGCGCAATTCGACATTGAAGGACCAGGCATCACGAGGTTGATGAGCAATGTGAAAAACCTCGTCAGCTATTGAATGGGGGGTGATAAAGAACTCATCAGGTTTGTCGGGGGCAAACCGATCTCGGGTCCATGGCACATCAATGACCGCATCGATATTCAAATAGGCTACATGGATGCCTTTTGGACCGAAGTCTCTCGCGAGGGATTCCAAGAAAATGCGTTGAGCTGCTTTCGTGGGGGCAAAAAACGCATAATTCGGGACGCCGCGAAAGGCAGCGGTATTTCCCGTAGCAATGATAGAGCCATACCCCCGATCCAGCATGGGAGGAATAAAGGCTTTCGTGAGGTACAACAGTGAGGTTGTATTGACGCGAAAGTTTCGCTCAAGCTCCATAGGATTGCTGTCCAAGAGTCGGGCAAAGGTAGCCCTCACCGCGTTGTGGACGATGACGGTGGGACTGCCAAGCTCCACCTGTACCCGTTCTATTGTGTTATCCAAGTCCTCCAAATCTTCTAAATCACAGGGGTAAGCAACAGTTTGGGGATGCTCAGCTTCATAAGCACGAAGTCTTTCTTGATCTCGTGCCAACATGGCAACCTTATATCCGTCTGCAGCAAATCGCCGAACAATTGCAGCCCCCGTTCCTTCCCCGACTCCTGTCACTAAGCAGAGTTTTTCTTCCATGGTTGCGGCTCCTTGAGCATTGGGTGGCAAACACTAGATGCTTCAATTGCATTGACACTAGGATATGGACTGATTGGTCGCCAATTGAGCTTCGAGTTCCTGAATCCTGGCTTGAAGCGGAGCTAACATCTCAGCTACCTGTTCATCGGAATACTTGATGGGAATATATTTGGGGCAATTCCAGTCCCAGGCTTCCACCTGGATCAGAATGGCTCTTTGTGCTTGGGCTTCGTAGCCTGGGTCTTGAAGTTGTTCTAGCAGATCAGATGAATCATAGTCGACTCTGGCTTTTCCCCATATTTTGAGGCGACGACGGTTG
>JANQPU010000328.1 GCA_028285315.1 Acaryochloris sp. IP29b_bin.176 | reverse complement strand
CTGGCCCATACGGTGTGCTGTTTTCTCAACCACCAAGCGGGGCGGGAGTTGCTGCACTTTGACACGCTTGTCATTGATTAGTCGCACATCGCCTTAGATCATTATTTGGCGCTTATCCTTCTTAGGTAATTAGGAAAAGTACTCACGGACGGAAACCCATCGAAAATCAATGAGCCTACAAATATCACAGTGAGTTCAAGCCAAAAGTCCTTGATAGAAAGTTGTTATGCTGCAGTTGAGGTTAGCCTGGCTAAATCTGCTATCGCTTGATCTAAACTAGGCCAAACCATATCTGGCTGGATGTCCAGGGATTCCTGGATGCCAATGTTGTATTTGCCCGTGCAAACGAACCCTGTTTGAAACCCAACTGCCTTACCACCTCCAAGATCTGAAACGGGATCATCACTAATCAATAAAATATCGCCCCTGTCTAACTTCCAATCTCGAATAGCGTACTTAAAATACTCAGGGCTTGGCTTACCAAGGGTTTTTGCTGGAATTCCAGTTGAGTATTCAAGGCCGACTACGATACTTCCAACATCTGGTCTGGTGATACCATGCATATCTTTAAAAATACGATTGCGGTGAAGACATAGAAATCGGCTATTGTTCTCTGAAATCGCCGAAAAAGCTGAATATAAATTCATATTAGTAATCGAGTAGCTGCCGCCGCAAATTACAACATCGACATTTGGCATAGAGGAAACCTCAACACCTTGTTTGACGACAAAGTTATGTAGATTATCATTACCAATCACAAGAGCTTTTTCCACGCCAACAAGTTCATCTTTCAAAAACTTAAGTGGCGTTAATAGTTGACTTTCTTCTATACCAAGTTTTCGGTCCGAAAGAATACCGAGAATTGATGCTGGGGTCTCAACTGTGTTGTTGGTGATAATTCCAAAAGGAAGTTGTTCTTCACGACAAAACTGAAGTGCTTCTCTCGCGAAGGGTAGAATCTCAAAAGTCTTCGCCTTCAACAACACACCTTCTAGATCAAATAAAATGCCAGCCAAGGCCATCGCTATTATTACTCCTCAGTTTCAGCTTTGTATCAACTAATTCTATTCTTCAAGGTTTTCAAAGGGACTTTAGCTCTTTAGTGACTTAGGCTCTGTCGCCTTATTCACCGAGGTAATAGGTTATGGACCAGCCAACATGATGGAATTGATTCTTATGAAGTGCTGGAGAACGATCTTGAATGATACTAGCAAAGATCGGAAATAGCTTACATCTGCTTATAGAAAAACTAATCATTAAAGCATGAATAGTTAATTTTATTCTTGAGTATGTATTTAATGCTACTACGTTATTGATTAAATCAATTTTAGAGTTGAGCAGCCTAAAAAAGTTTATTCAATTGTTATGTCTGATGAGAAGGTTCCTTGCTGGATAAGAAAATTCTCCTCTTTAATCTCTAGATTTGATCCTTTTATTCTTTATTCGAAAAATCTAACAAATAGGAAAAAATTAGAATATATCCTACTAAAAAACCGTTTTCCTAAGCTTAGACGAGAGAAAACAGACTATAAGGCTATTTCTCGCCAATATTGCGATAGATTGTTGGGTGAAAGGCAGCATCGATATAATTTCCCTTCCGCACCCCAACAGCAGCAATCGCTCCAAAATTGGATCCCCAGTCACATTTGGCAAACTTCTGCAATTATTGGTCTGTCACTAGTTTGTGGATTTGGAATGGGTTGCTCGAAATTGGAGGTTCGCTCCTCTCCTCCTATGGCAGTGGGTGGGGCCTTGCCGGATTTACCCACTGCCATACCCAAATTTTTACCCAATCACTTAGGGAGAAAGTATTGGTTTGACAATCGACAGGGAACTCATCCCCTAACCGGCTTGCCCAGTTCTGTAATGAAAGGGTTCTGCCATCCTCTCCAGGGCAAAGGGTTTCTAAGTCAAGGGACCCGAGGCAGCACTCACCGAGGTCGGATGGAGTACGCTTATGATTTTGGTGTCCCCATTGGGATGCCTGTTTATGCCATGAAGAGTGGGCGCGTGATTGGTCTGCGGGATATCTACCCCGACAAAGGAGGAAGGCGTAAAAATGCCGGGAAGTTTAACTTTATCTGGCTAGAACATAGTAATGGTGTCCGTTCTGCCTATATTCATTTGCAGCAAAATTTCAAGCGCAAGATCCCGATCAAGCTGAATGATTGGGTCAGAACGGGTGAGCTGATTGGCTTTAGCGGTAACTCAGGTTGGAGTTCAGCCCCTCATTTACATGTTGAAGTGCATAGCATCAGTGATGCTGGTTTTGGCCAAACGCTGCCTTTTGTGATCGTCTCCAGATGCCATACCAGTCCCTTTGCAAGTGTCCGCAAGTCTTCATGATGCAGTTGTTTTAGAAGGGGTTGGAGCTGTGTTTGCTGGGGGCTGCAGACTTCGAAAATAGAGGGTTCCTACCGATAATAGAAACGTTCCATAGGCAAGGGCTTGACCAAGGTAAATATGGTCACGATAGCCCAATAACGCCTTTAGCAACAATCCTGGAAATTGATGATCTGATAAAAACCGGCTCGTATCCCACAATTGGGGTCCAAGTAAGCAAGAGTCTTGGGCAAAGCAGAGATTCATGGGAGAGGTAGCCATTTGTTCCCAAGCATAGACTGCGGCATCCATATTTTTGCAAACGGAGATGACTAAACCGGAGACGATAAACAATAAGAAGATGCCCATCACCTGAAAAAAGCGACGAATGTTGATTCTGACTCCGAATTTGAACAGGCCGAAGCCAATTCCTGTGGCTCCGAGCAACCCTGCGATCGCACCCATGCTCCCCGCTGTTCCCTGCTGTAGATTCGTAAAAATAAACAGGACGGTTTCAAAGCCTTCCCGGAGGACGGCAATCAGCACCAACATGAATACGCCCCATCCTGCTGACAAGCCATTTTTTTGTAAGGTCGCAATCAGCGATCCTTCTATTTCGGCTTTGAGGGAGCGAGCCTGCTGAGTCATCCAGATTAACATCCAGCTCAACATCACAATGGCGATTAGACAGAGCCCACTTTTCAACAATGGCTCAATAATCGGTTCAAGGCTAGCGTTACGGACGGTCACCCATTTGAGCGTCCAGTTGAGAAGAAAGCCTGTGAGGACACTCCCGACTAAACCGGCTAGGATACCCAGATAGACCCAAGCATTGAGATGACTTTTTCGAGATTTTTGCAAGCAAGCCAGGACAATACCCACCACAAGGGCTGCTTCTACCCCTTCGCGGAGGGTGATCACAAAGGTGGGTAATGCGGCAGAAATATCCATGAATTTTAGGAAAAGAGTATGTTTATAGTTGAGATTATTTCTTAATAAGATTTAGTCTAGCAAGTTACTGAGCTCTAGGGGAAGGTTTTTATGCTCAGCCATCGGTTTAAATTAAGGCGTTCTGCGATTGTGAGCGCAGCAGGAGTTTACTGTTTATGGCAAAGATAAAATTAATTTGAGTCAAAGCTGGAGCTACTCCATCTTCATAGAGGTGACTGAATTTACCAGTTCAACAGGTTGAGAGGATATAGATCAACTTTGATGAAAACTATTTTTCCATTGATGCAAGGGGCAGTTTCTCGATTCAAGTAATACCATTTTTCTGCCTCACAGAGAGTTTTCTGGCTTTTGCTCACGCCGCTCATCGATCCCCGATTGTCCTGAGAGAAACAAGGGATTGACATTTTAGTATTCCCTATATCAATCTTAAGGATTTTTTTTGATTACCATCGGGAAGTTCACGTCCTGAGGAATCCGTATGAGTGGAAATGAAGCCCGAGTCCTAGCCGTTCACCAAATTACCAATCGGGAATTAATGCCACCCAAGCCTCCAGAGCCCTTAGATAAGATTTGGGCTGAGAACGTCTTCAACTTGAGCAAAATGCAGGCGAGCCTACCGAAAGCAGTCTTCAAATCGATCAAGAAGACCATTACTACCGGAGAAAAGCTCGATCCGTCTGTGGCTGATGCGGTGGCGACAGCCATGAGAGACTGGGCCATCGCCAAAGGTGCCCTCTACTACGCCCACGTGTTCTACCCCATGACCAATCTGACAGCAGAAAAGCATGATGGCTTTATTTCCGTCCAAGGGGATGGCAACGTTATTTCAGAATTTTCTGGCAAGGTGCTTGTGCAGGGAGAACCGGACGGATCTTCCTTCCCCAATGGTGGTATTCGAGACACCTTTGAAGCCCGAGGCTATACCGGCTGGGATGTCACCAGTCCCGCCTACATTATGGAAACGGATAACGGAGCCACCCTTTGTATTCCGACGGTGTTTGTCTCCTGGACTGGGGAAGCGCTAGACAAGAAAGTGCCTCTGCTCCGATCCATCGCTGCCATGGACAAAGCCGCTAATAAAGTGTTAAAGCTGTTAGGCCATACCGATATTGCCCGTGTTAATTCTAGCTGTGGTGCCGAGCAGGAGTACTTTCTGATTGATGCGAACTTTGCCAGCCAGCGCCCAGATTTGATGCTAGCGGGGCGAACCTTATTTGGCAAAGCCCCAGCTAAAGGCCAAGAGTTTGATGACCATTATTTTGGTGCTATTCCGGAACGGGTTCAGGTGTTTATGCAGGATGTAGAGGAAACCCTCTATAAACTCGGCATCCCCGCCAAAACCCGACATAACGAAGTCGCTCCAGGTCAGTTTGAAATTGCCCCCTTCTTTGAAGCTGCCAATGTGGCCAGCGATCATCAGCAGTTGATTATGACGGTCCTCAAACATACGGCCAAAAAACATGGGTTTGTTTGCTTACTCCACGAAAAACCCTTTGCTGGGATTAATGGTTCGGGTAAACATGTGAATTGGTCTGTGGGCAATTCCACCCAAGGCAACCTCCTAGATCCGGGGGATTCCCCCAATGAGAATGCCCAATTCCTGATCTTCTGTGGTGCTGTGATCCGAGGGGTTCACAAGTACGGCCCCCTGATGCGGGCTGCGATCGCAACCGCCAGCAACGATCACCGCTTGGGTGCGAATGAGGCTCCCCCAGCGATCATGTCTGTCTACTTGGGAACCCAGTTAGAAGAAGTGTTTGAGCAGATTAAAAATGGATCGGTGACAGAATCCAAGCACAAAGGGGTGATGGATTTAGGGATTGATGTCCTACCCCCCCTGACGAAAGATGCGGGCGATCGCAATCGCACCTCTCCCTTTGCCTTTACCGGGAATCGCTTTGAATTTCGAGCTGTCGGATCCAGTCAATCCGTATCCGGCCCCTTGATTGTCTTGAATACGATGCTGGCAGATTCCCTCGATTGGGTCGGTAATCGCTTAGAAAGTGAATTATCCAAGGGACTCGATCTGAATACGGCTATCTTGACCGTGCTCAAAGAAGTGATGGAAACCCATGGCACAGTTGTGTTTGGCGGCAATGGTTATGCCGAAGAGTGGCACAAAATGGCAGTGGAAGAGCGGGGTTTAGCCAACTTACCCACCACAGCCGATGCCTTACCTTACTTGAAAGCAGAATTTATTGAAGACCTATTTCAAAAAACAGGTGTCTTGACCCCCGTTGAGTTGGAAAGCCGCTTTGAGGTCTATGCGGAACAGTACATTCTCTCCATTGAGGTGGAATCTAAGCTGGTTACTAACATGGCCAAAACCATCATTTATCCAGCAGCGGTTGAGTATTTGGCCAAGCTATCCTCGACGATCTCCAGCTTGGCCGATCTGGGCATCGATTGTGAAAAGGAAAGTGCGAAGAAAATTGCTGAACTCACGAATTCAATGTCTGCGGTTACTAGTCAACTGAGTACAGCGATGGAGAAGCATGACTTTACCTCCACAGAAGATCAGATGATGTATTGTGCGAAAACAATTCGCCCCCTAATGGATGAGGTGCGGACCTATGCTGACGCCCTTGAAGGTGAAATCGCAGATAGTTTCTGGCCCTTGCCAACCTATCAAGAAATGTTATTTATCAAGTAACTTGGTAATCGAATAGGGAATTCCCATGAGGCTGACCTCATGGGAATTTGCTGGCCATAACATCACAATTTGGCAAAATCGATGTTAAACGCTTTGATTAACATGGATGTAGAGCGCCACACTCTGTAAAGGGATTTAAGTGATGAAATCGAAAAGTAAACCAGATCCGTCCCCTGAAAGCACTGATAACCATCGTGTGAAAGCTGAGGCGAAAAAGGAGACTCAATCCAAATCGAAGAAAAAGAAGAAAGCCAAACTGAATAAACAGAAAAAAGCGAGTCAGAAACCCTCAGAACGTAGAGTGTTTCACTATATCTCGGAATCAGAAGGCAGCTCTAAGCTCCCCAAAAAAAAATATGAGAAAGAACTGGCCCGTCTTCAATTGGAGTTGGTCAAAATGCAGTATTGGGTCAAGCATACAGGCACTCGCATTGTGATTGTGTTTGAAGGCCGAGATGCGGCAGGTAAAGGGGGCACTATTAAACGCATTACGGAGCCCCTCAATCCTCGTGGATGTCGGATTGTGGCCTTGGGAACCCCCAGCGATCGCGAAAGGACAGAATGGTATTTTCAGCGATATGTGGCTCACTTACCCGCAGCAGGGGAAATTGTCTGCTTTGATCGCAGTTGGTATAACCGGGCTGGGGTGGAGCATGTAATGGGGTTTTGCACGGATGCGCAGTATGAAGAGTTTATGCATACCTGTCCTGAATTTGAACGAATGTTAGTCCGATCTGGCATCATTTTGCTCAAGTATTGGTTTTCCGTCAGTGATGAAGAACAAGAACGGCGTTTTCAGTCGCGGACAACGGATCCAGCCCGCCGTTGGAAGCTTAGCCCCATGGATCTAGAGTCGCGCGATCGCTGGGCTGAATACTCCCAAGCCAAAGACAATATGTTTGCCCACACCAATATTCCTGAAGCCCCCTGGTTCACGGTAGAAGCAGATGATAAGAAGCGGGCCCGCCTCAATTGCATTAGCCATTTCCTGAGTAAGATTCCCTACGAGGATATGACACCAGACCCGATGGAACTGCCTCCAAGAAAAAAAGCCCCGGATGATTATGTGCGTCCACCTCTAAATGAGCAATTTTTTGTCCCTCAACTGTATTGATAGATGGACAGTGAGCACCCACTTCTAGAGCAATCGCAACTCACAATATACGCTGCATCATCAATTCTCCACTCTCATCTTTGTCACCTGTGTAGGTAAAGCCCATCTTTTCATAGAAAGCGCCTGGCGATCCCTCGCCAGGAACGCAGCTGGTCATGATTGCTGCCGCATTTGGACGGGTTTTGACATATTCAATCACCAATTCAAGGGCTCGTCGGCCAAACCCACGGTTTTGATACTGGGAATCGATCATAAACCGCCAAAGAAAGTAGGACTCATTCGGCGGATCATCTTCCAACATCACAAACCCAACGGGTGTTTCATCGGCATAGATGGCACGAAACCAGGCAACCTCAGGATAGAAATGGGCTTGAGCAATGGACTTAGCATTGGAGGCCACAAAGTTTTCCTGGGCGATCGCAACCTTCAAATCCAGAACCTGATCAAGGTTGTCTTTGGTAATTTCTCGTAGCGTAATCGTTGGTGTTGGCATGGCTGAGAACTAGAGAGTAAGGCAACAATCAATCGGTCTGAATCACCAAATCGCGCAGTGTGATCGTACAACTTTGTTGACTGCCTTCGGTGATAAATCGGGTTAGGGTTTCACTTGCGATCGCAACCGTCAACAACACTAAATTCCGAGCAAGGGGATAGTCACAGACATCATCGTGGGTAGCCGACGGCACTTGATACTCCGGCTCCCACACCACCTCAGCATAGTCTGCGGCCAGTCCAGCATGGAGACAGGGAATATCCTGCTCAAGGCAATAGTCCTTAACCGCTTGCCGAGAGACACTGTTATCGAAGGCATCAATCACCAAAGAACTCCCTTGCAATAAAGACTTGGCATTGGTAGCTGTAAGCTGCTTAGGAATGACTTCTACCGAGGTTCCCAGTGCTCGATAAAGCATATTGGCAAGGATCTTGCCCTTATAGGCCCCTACATCAGATCGATAGTAAGGCTGGGTGGAGAGGTTGCGAGTCTCGATGCGATCGCAGTCAATCACTCTAAGTTTGCCATACCCGGAACGAGCCAGCGTCTCTACTAAGTTGGCCCCTAGGGCTCCTGCCCCACAAACAGTCACAGGATAATCTCGGAGCGCAGCCATCTGCTGTGCAGTCCGATACTGTTGTTCGTGAAAAAATTGCTCAGTCATATTAATTCTCCTCTCATACACTGGCTTGGAATTTAGATGTAGAGACTTTTGCTCAGCCCTATCCCTCACCAGAGGAGAAAATTGATCGATGAAAAATTACAGATACATCTAGTACTCTGTCAGGCTTGATATGAAGGTCGATATTGATCGAGAGTGAAGGTATTCGTTTAGACCATAACCGATGCCTAAAAAGAAATACATCATC
>JANQPU010000297.1 GCA_028285315.1 Acaryochloris sp. IP29b_bin.176 | reverse complement strand
CAAAATTCAACCGAATACGCCACTCAACACGGCTGTATTAGCGGCTGGGGGGTTTGATGATAGACGTGCGAATAAGAGTAAAGTTAAGCTAATCCGCCTCAATCCAAATGGTACCGTTTCCCAAAGAGATATCAAGGTTGATTTCAGTCAGCCTGTGAATGATGAAACGAACCCCGCTCTGCGAAATAATGATGTTGTTGTCGTTGGTCGCTCTGGAATCACTAAGTTTGGGGATGGTCTGCGCAATGTTCTCTCTCCCATCACGAGTGGTTTTGGTCTCTTTAGGCTTTTGTTCAGATAGATCAGGAAATGGAAGCGTAATATTTTTGTAGTCTATATATTACGAAGAAACATTGTTAGAGAAGCATCGATATAAGTAGGAAGAAAGATTCATGATTTTTATACTCACAATTAGTCATTAATCGAAGTAAAACCAGATTCGTGATAAAGGCTACCAATATATGACGCTTCCGCAGCAAAAGGTACTGAAAAGACTGAGTCCACTGCAACGGATCTATGCCCCTATTTCCCATTGGTGCTCGGATCATGCAGTTGATGGACACTTAGCAACCGCATAATCAGATTGGCTTGCTAGAACGTTGTGACTAAGCAGGAAGTTGTCATGAGCGCTCTTTGGGTATATGGCAGACTGAAGGACAATGGGGATAATCACCATAGGGAGGACCCTTGAAAATTCTGCTTGTTGAAGATGATGATCGGATCGCCAAACCTCTTGCCGAAGATTTACGTCATCAACAGTACATTGTTGATTTGGCAGCAGATGGTGAACTGGGTTGGGACTATACTCAAACCACTGACTACGACTTAATTTTGCTCGATCTAATGTTGCCACGTCTGAATGGAATCAGCTTGTGCCAGCGCTTGCGCAGTTCTGGGTATGGGGGATTTGTGCTAATGCTGACGGCGAAAGACACCTTGACGGATAAAGTCATCGGCCTTGATGCGGGTGCGGATGACTATTTGATTAAACCCTTTGAGCTAGAAGAACTGACCGCGCGCATCCGGGCCTTGTGGCGGCGTCCCCGTCAATTGCAACCTACCATCATTCATCATGGCAACCTACAGCTCAATCCCACTCTGCATCATGTCCACTATGGCCAACATCTGTTAGAACTGACTCCCAAAGAATATTTGCTGCTGGAGCATTTATTATGCCATCCAGGCCAAGTCTTTACCCGCTCCATGCTCCTCGATAAGTTGTGGGAGCTAGATCGGACTTCAAGCGAAGGTGCCGTGAAAACGCACATCTGTAATCTGCGCTGCAAGTTGAGAGAGGCCGGTTGTTCAGACAATCTGATCAAGACGATTTACGGTGTAGGCTATCGTCTGAATGCCTGCAAGAAATGAGGTTGAGCGTTGTTTCAAAAAGTCCGGCTGCAGCTTTTGTTGTCCTACCAGGTTGTTCTAGCTGGGATTTTGATTGTGTTTGCAGTCTCAATTCGTTCCACCTTTACTTTCAGCCTCCATCAACAGCAAACCCAAAGGCTCCAAAATCTGGTGAAGGCAGCTACCCATGAACTAGATATAGAAAATGGACGATATGAAATTGATCAAGAAGATTTAGTGGGTAATGATCAATCCCTGCAATGGTATACACCCCAGGGCAAACTATTGGGAGTACAAGGCCAACCTTTGTCAAAACTGCCCTTCAGTCTACAGGAAGAGGCTCAAGTACAGACTCAATCTGATCTCCAATCCTTGACGATGGCTATTACAGATCCAAGGACAGGCCAGGTCATAGGCTATGTGCGAGGCAATGAGTCTTTGAAATCCTTGAATCAAACCCTCAGCAAACTAGATTGGGGGTTAGGGGGAGGGGCTATCCTTGCCCTAATCTTGAGTGGCATAAGCAGCATTTGGCTTACCCGCAAAGCGATGCATCCCGTTGAGCAGAGCATGAGGAAACTCCAACAATTTACCGCTGACGCGTCTCATGAACTTCGCAGTCCTCTGACGGCCATAAAAACTAATGCAATGGTTGCCTTGAAATATCCTAAGGGTATGAGAGCAACCGATGCAGAGAAATTTAGTGCCATCGCCAGTGCCACCACCCAAATGACAACATTGACGGAGTCATTGCTGCTACTAGCTCGACTGGATCAGTCTCCCGTTCATCAACAAGACCATCTCAACCTCACCCCGACCCTAGAGCAACTCATTCGATCTTTTCGCCTTCAATCTGAAGCTCAGCACATTTCCCTCACGACTCAACTGCCAGAAGAGTTGATGGTTGTCGGCAATGAAGACCAACTCCGGCGATTATTCACCAATTTGATTGATAATGCCCTACGGTATACCAACCCAGGGGGTAAGGTAAGGATTGACAGCCAGTTCGTCGGGCAATCTCTCCATATTAAAGTTCACGATACTGGCATAGGGCTAACTCCGAACCAAATTGAACATATTTTTGACCGATTTTGGCAGGCTGAATCTTCCCGTTCTTATCAAGTTGAAGGATGTGGTCTCGGTTTAGCGATCGCGCAGAGCATTGCTAAACATCACGGTGGGATCATCACTGTTACAAGTGGGTGGGCACAAGGAAAAGGAAGCTGTTTTACAGTCCAACTTCCTTCGTTACTTTGAAGAATAGAAACTTATTTGGACATTAGTTCTTGGCGTTCGCGTAATAAATTAGCGAAACAAATAATTGCCTAAATATACCTAAAACACTTACTAGTAAATGAATACAGCAATAGCCCTATTTGTCTAAGGCTATTTCCTTCCTCACAATATTGCATCAAATTGCTCGGTTTATGAGTCTAATAAGGTAAAGAATAATTTTTCAGCAGGATAGATCTACAGGCTGTAACGATTACTCAGAAAGAATCATAAGCTTTTTGAGTAAGAGATCTTTTTTACATTTCTATAACGCGAACGTCAAGATTGATTGCGTGAAAGTGTTTCCATGATATCTCAAGATTTTAACCAGGCCAGTTTCCCGTATCGGCCTCTCGCAGTTTGGGCACCGTCCCGTTAGAACCGGGTGCCAGTCCAGCAGCTCCAGCTTCTGCTCTTGGGTCAGACGATCCGTGATGGGGGCGATGGGGTCGCCGTTGTAGAAAGCTTCGGTGAGTTTCATTTGTTAATTATGGTAGACGTGATACCAAAGATGTACCCTCATGTTTTCGCCAGATTTGATTGGTAGATCTGATGGAGTCAAGGATAGATTTTCAGCCGAT
>JANQPU010000204.1 GCA_028285315.1 Acaryochloris sp. IP29b_bin.176 | reverse complement strand
GTTTATTCTCCCAGAAATAGGGTTTTATCAAAATATTGTCAGTTTTTCCACTGGTAGTTCCCTTGATTCTTGAAAAACAGGGAATTCACTACAAAATTCTTCTTATTTTTGCAAAGACATATGAAATTTAGTCTCTAGACATCTCTCCCAGAGATTTTGTTGAAAACGCTTAATTTTGAGGACGCAATTTTACATCGAGGTCAATTACATCCCATTTTTAACGCATTTTCGCGTTGGATTCCAATTTGACCTACCCCTTCCTGCCCGATTTCCTGATCAATTGAGTGACCAAATACAGTATTTTTAGATCGCCCTTCGTTTTCCGTAATCAGATCCTCTTCTTTTAAATTACGGATTTCACAGGCTACCCTATTTTTGTCCAGCTTTTGATTCCACTTGGCCTGAAACGCCTGCATCATCTGGTCTTTGAACACTTCGTTCCCTGAGTAGCGAATCACAAACTGACTTTCATTGTCTTGAATTCCCACCTTGACCAGCTCATAAGCCACCCGCTTAATGAGCTTGTTAACGATGCTCCAAGCACTTTGGCGTTCACAAATCACGTTCCTAAAGTGCCTGTAGATTTGATAGCGATACTCCAGCGCCCGATCCTTGATATCCTCCAAGCGCTCATCCAGTTCGGACATGACTTTGACATCCATCTTGGCGCGTGCCTCACACTGCTTGAATCGGGCCTGGGAGTATGTCATTGACTGTTGCTCAATCTCATCAATCAACGTCTGCTTCTCATCCTTGAGAGCCTGCTTCTGTTGCTCCAGTTCGGCCAGTTCCGCCTTGAGGTTTTTTTTCTTCGGATTGGCTTTGCGCCCTAGCTTCCTCAGCTTTTCCCGGATGACCTTCTGCTGCTGGACAATCTCACTGATTTGATAGGCTAAGCGCTTCACCCCTAGCTTTAGCCCCATTCGCTCTGCCTGGACCCTGCGGGCCTGCTCCAGGGCTTGGTTATATTCCTCATAGTCCTTGTCTGTAACTCGATATTGGTCTACCAAGTCAAACACCCCTAAGTCACGGAGCAACTGAACTTGGATGCGATTGTTCGATAGCCTGTGGGTGAGAACAAATTTGCTATTGAGCTGTTTCACAAAATTTCTTCTGTCTAATTCCTCAGCAATTTCTGGGTGATAAGACATCCAATGCAACTTAGTGGCACTCTTAAGCCGTCCTCGATGCGCTACACAGACTTGGTGAATGAATTCATCCGTCAGCTCCACACCGGGTAATTCATCTTGTAGCAACGCTTTCTTTGCATCCAACGTATCTTTATAGGATGACGATGAACTATTAATTATTCTTATGGCTTGCTCCGTGGTGAACCGCTCTCCATCCGCAGCTCCCAGCATCACTGCTGACTCTATCTCCATCTGCATTCGCACTTGGCTGAAGGCTTCGACGATATCAGCATTGCGTTCCCTCAGTTCTTCCATCTCAATGGAGTGTCCATGATCCTCCAGCAACAACATCAAGGACTCTCTGAGGGCTAGGAGTGAGGCAATCGAGCGGGTCTGATACCGGGCAAAGCTGACATTGTGACAGTTATTGGGGTTCTGCTGGTATGCCTTCAGCGCCGCTAATTGCTGAGCCGTTTCCGGGGATTGGTCATGAATGAGCTGCTGTTCTAAATCAATGGATGCGGCCACATCTTGTCCATACTTGGACTGCAACATGATGCACTGCTCCACGGACTTAATCGAAGGAATATCCGGGATATGCGCCTTCCTGGTCACATAGATTTCACGAGTGACTTTTGCTCTGTATTGCCAGAGCTGCTGATAGACACTACGGGCATGATTAGATGAGGCATAGCAGAACACTCGACTGAAATAGGGAATAAGACGGACCAGCGGGCTCATTCGCTCAGAAAGTAACGGTTTTGAAAATTCATATGCTTTTATACGCCTGAAACCCTTATTCTTTCGTCGCTTCTTCGCGGTTC
>JANQPU010000141.1 GCA_028285315.1 Acaryochloris sp. IP29b_bin.176 | reverse complement strand
CGATTAACTTATACCAATAAGTCTCCAAGAGTGTAATTTCGATTAGTGACTAAAGTAGGCTAGGAGAGGATTTCACAGATTTGAAAATTACGCTTGCAGGCACAGTTTGGTATTAGAAAGCGTCAGCATCATTCTCCTAAGTGAGGGTAATTTTTACCTGACATTACCCTCCTCAACTTGAATCAAGCAACCTCCCTGAAACAGCTATTGAGCCTTAATTTTTTTCGGAGGCTCGCTGTAGATTCGGGTACAGGTTCCAGATATAGCGACGCTTGTTCTTTTGGATTATTAGTGTCAGCGGGAACGACTCTAGGGGAAATTGGATCAACAGCAGGACGAATTCCAGAAATTTGTTTAGCCACGAAACGCCCCTCTCGCTGTTTAAAATACCGACTTGGATCTGCTCTATCATCACCAGACCCTTGAAACTTGGGACCTAATTTAACGCAATGTTACTAAATAATCTATATTCTGGATAAAAATTTAACTAATATCTCTGTTATCTCTGCTTTGGTGAGTCCTCAATTCAAGGAATTCGATTAGGATATCGATCGCTCTGTCTATCCTCTCATTAGCACTACATGAAGCAAATCTTGACACAAATCGGGGGTGCGATCGCATTTTATACCTGCATTCCCCTACCTCAAACATGGCCCTTAGACTTTGATCGGATCGCTCGCTGGGCACCTTTGATCGGATTGCTCTTGGGTATCAGTATCGGCACCGTAGACTACGGTCTCCTCCAAGGACAGATGCCTGCGCTCACTCGTAGTGCCCTTGTGGTAGCCCTATGGGTAGGGCTCACCGGCGGACTCCATCTTGACGGGGTGATTGATACAGCCGATGGTCTAGCCGTCATGGATCAGGAACGGCGTCTCTCTGTCATGTCCGATAGCCGGACAGGTGCCTTTGGTGTCATGGCTGGCAGTCTGGTTCTTCTCCTCAAAATCTGCGCCTTAAGCGACCTCTCCACCCCTCATCTACCCGCCTTGGTTACCGCCCTAGTCTGGGGTCGCATCGCTCAAGTCATTGCCATTGCCGCCTTTCCTTACCTCAAACCAGAGGGAAACAGTGCCTTCCACACCCGTTCTTTTCAGGGGATTGGCGATTTCTGGCCTAGTGCAATCGGTCTAATAGCCATCGCCCTCTGTCAGTATTATTGGCCCCCCGTTGCTTGGCAATCTGTTTTTTGGGGTATCCTAGCGGGAAGCAGCTTGTCACTAGGTATCAGCTACTGGTTCTATCACCAATTTGAGGGGATGACTGGTGATGTTTACGGTGCCATCGTAGAATGGACAGAGGCATTAATCCTATGCTGCTTGACGCTGATGTAATCAGCAACCCTTGTCAAAATCACATAGGTAAGCGTGAGCATAACTGAGACTCCACGCTATAATGCTTCTCAACAGGAGCTATCTCGACAACGGTACGTCTAGATTTTTCATGTTCAAACTTTTTTGGAAGTGATGCATGCTAAATCTACCAGGCTGTAAACATACTGTTGGTGCGAGAATCATCCGATCAGTATTCACACCAAACTCAGGTTCAATCCTATCGGTCTCGCCAGGCTCTTTGTAAAGATTCTCGCCACTTTATTTCTGAAATAGCAAGAATCACCCTAACCTTGCGAGAAGATCTAAAATCTTCTCAAAAAATCTTTCCATTTTCGGGTAACAAATCTACGATTAGTTTCCAATATCAATTCAGTTTCCCTTTCACACTCTTGAACGCCCAAGACCCCAAATCTCTTTTGTTATTACGAGTTAAGCCCAGACATGAAACGTGTTGTCTGCTGGCTCAGTTTCTTTGAGGAATTTGAATGCCCAAGCAAATCATCATTGCCGAGCAGCATCGGATTGCTGCTGTATTTTCAGAAGATCAAATCCAAGAACTCATCGTTGCCACTGGCAGTCATCAGGTAGGGGATATCTACCTGGGTATCGTTGAAAATGTATTACCCGGCATTGACGCTGCCTTTGTCAACATTGGAGATGCTGAGCGCAATGGATTTATCCACGTCAGCGATCTGGGTCCGGTGCGGCTGAAACGCAACTCTGGTGCTATTACCGAGTTACTAGCGCCACAACAAAAAGTTTTAGTCCAAATTATGAAAGAGCCAACGGGCACCAAAGGTCCTCGGCTCACGGGCAATATTTCTTTACCTGGACGCTACTTGGTGTTGATGCCTTCAGGGCGGGGGGTTAACTTATCCCGTCGCATTCGCGCCGAAGATGAGCGCAGCCGCTTGCGAGCCCTAGGCATTTTAATTAAGCCTTCTGGGATGGGCTTGCTAGTTCGGACTGAAGCCGAGGGCGTAGCCGAAGAAGCCATCATCGAAGACTTAGAACTCCTACAGCGACAATGGGAAAGTGTCCAGCAGCAAGCTGCCTCTAATCGGGCACCTGCACTTTTGGATCGGGATACTGACTTCATTCAAAGAGTTTTACGTGACGTCTATAGTAATAACGTCAATCGGATTGTCGTCGATTCTGCCCCAGGGCTTAAACGGGTCAAACAGCATCTGGTGAATTGGAACGATACCAACAAGCTCCCCAAAGGGGTGTTGGTTGATCAGCATCGGGAGTCCACCTCGATTCTGGAGTATTTTCGCGTTAATGCTGCCATCCGAGAAGCCTTAAAACCAAGAGTCGATCTGCCATCCGGGGGTTACATTATCATTGAAAAAACGGAAGCCCTCACGGTCGTAGACGTTAACTCTGGCTCTTTCACCCGTTCTGCCACAGCCAGGGAAACTGTATTGTGGACCAATTGCGAGGCCGCAGCCGAAATTGCCCGTCAACTCCGCTTACGGAATATTGCCGGAGTCATCATCATTGACTTCATCGATATGGACTCTCGCCGTGATCAACTGCAAGTTCTAGAGCATTTCAATAAGGCTCTCAAAGCAGACAAAGCCCGCCCCCAAATTGCTCAGCTCTCCGAATTAGGCTTAGTCGAACTGACTCGGAAACGACAGGGACAAAATATTTACGAGTTATTTGGCACCCCCTGCCCTGCCTGTGGGGGTCTCGGGCATTTGGTCCATCTACCGGGTGAAGCTACGCCTACTGTGAGTGAGGTGGAATGGTCTGAGACCACCAGACCTGCACCCACCAGTACATCAGGTGTTCCCTTACCAGGAATATCTGCAACATTAGGCGATCAGATCCATCTCGATCCGTCTGACGACCTACAAGAACTCGATCTCACCAACCACCCCAGTTACCAAGAACGAGGAAATCGTCGACGTCGACGCCGATCTCGGTTAGGGGATAATCTTGCCCGAGAATCCCTCAGTCCTCGTTTAGTGCGGAATGGATCTTCCTCGGATTCTAAGCCTATTAAAAACACGAATGACACCAATGGCTCAGCGAAAAATGAGGGAACTGAACGATCTCGTAACCGCTCTAGCACTCGCCAACGCCAAGACACCCCGCCAGAAGTCATATCTGTGACAATGACACCAGAACAGCAGAATATCTATGCTTTTATGGGCATTTCTCCCACGGTCCTATTCCCAGGAGAAATCAAAAAGCCGAAATCAGCCATTGTTGAAATCCTAGCTCCAGGGGAAGCTCAATCTCAAGTCACTGCAACAGCAACTGAGTCCATAAAGATTAACCTTGCATCCCAGGAAGAATCGTCTGAAGGAGACATCTCTACCACCTCAATTACTGAAGAGACCATCGCCGAACCTGTGTTAGCAGCCACTAATGAGACTGCCGAGGAACAACCAGCTCCAGAAACAAAGACTCGGACTAGCACAACGACGCGGCGGCGGCGGCGGCGGTCTTCAGCGTCATCTTCCAAGCAGCTCTCATTAGACCCTGATGACAATGATTGATGCCGTTTAGGACCTGACTACCGAGCGTTACAGATACTGCTCAAACAGTTGTTGTACTTGCTGCCACGCTTGGGTCGCTGCTTCAGACTGATAGCTCGCCCGTTGATCACAGAAAAAACCATGATCTGCGGGGTAGGTAAATACTTGATGTCGGATCTGATGTGTCAATAGCGTGGCCTTAATTTGTTCCACCTCCGTGGATGGAATCAGTGCATCTTGAGTACCAAAAAAAGCATAGAGAACCCCTTGGATTTGGGGGGTGAGCGTTAGCGTTGGCGCACCTCCTCCAGGCGTCATCGTCGCAATCCCAGCCCCATAGAAGGATGCAGTCGCCTTAATTTCTGGAAAGGTTGCAGCTAGATAGGCAACATGCCCCCCAAAACAGAAACCAATTGTGCCAAATGAGGCTTTGACAGGTTCGTTTTTTTGGAGGTAGGCCAACGTGGCTCGGGTATCACTTAATAGTTCAGTTGCAGTAGTTTGGTTTTTATAGATTCGGCCTTGTTCTAAATCAGCAGGACCATAACCCACTTCAAAACCAGGAGCTTGACGTTGATAGAGGGCAGGGGCAATCGCAACATACCCTAACTGAGCAATCCGATCGGTGACGGCTCGAATATGGTCATTGACACCAAATACTTCCTGAAAAACGATGATTCCCGGCCAGATCCCTTGTGTGAGTGGCTGAGCCAAATAGGCATCAATCTGGATATCCCCATTCGCGATGGTCACCGGTTTGGTCTGAATCTTCACGATGGCTTTTCCTTCCCCAGTCGTTACATCATGTCTAGTGTCTCGAAACCAATGGGGTTTGGGAAGGGGGTTAGCCATGACATTGACGGGGTTGCAAGGTAGTTCCAACCTAGAAATTCCATACTGAAGTCTGTCAATGCTTCTCTTCAACTCATATGATAGAGGGATTGCTGCTTTCATTTCCCCCTCGGCCTATGATGGTCCAGTTCAAAATTCAGCCTGATAGCGAAATCCCAGCGTCTACGCAGTTATTTAATCAAGTGTGTTTTGCGATCGCATCTCGGCAGTTTCCCCCTGGATATCGACTCCCTAGCACTCGACAACTTGCGATGCAAACCGGACTCCATCGCAACACGATCAGCAAAGTCTATGAACGTCTAGAGAATGCAGGCTTTGTAGAAGCCCAAGTGGGCTCTGGAATTTACGTCCGAGCCTTAGGACAAGAATCCCTACCCATCACAGAAGAAGAAACTGCAACCCCAGTCCCTGAGCTGATTGAGCAAAGTTTAGACGGCTTTCTACAGCGAGGCTACACCCTCAAGCAAGTGGAAGAATTCTTTCTCAATGCCATCACTGAACGCCTTCGTGCCAGTACCCGTGTCATTGTTACCGTTCCCAAACATGACTGGGGAGCAGGCGAAATTATGGTGCAAGAGCTGCAACAAGCATTATCGATCTCAATTCAACTCGTGGTGCTAGAAGAGCTAGCCACCCATTTAAAAACCCGCAAAGCAGCAACGGTATTGACCGTTCGCTATTTTGCCACCGAAGCTGAAGCCATTTTGGCCGATGTCCAAACCCAACATGAAGATCCAAAAGCATTTCGCATTATTCCGATCGACATTTATGACTACTCTGAAGAACTAGAACTGATCAAAGCTCTGCCCGAAGGAAGTCGGCTAGGACTAGTCAGTCTCAGCTCCGGCACCTTAGGGGTCGCTGAGGTGATGATTTACAGTCTCCGAGGCGAAGATATTTACGTGATGAGCGCTGAGTGTAAAGACGCCTATAAATTAAATGCCGTCATTCGCCATGCTCAAACTATTATTTGTGATCAAGCCAGTTGTGACACTTTAAAGTCGGCTGTTATCGCAGCCGAACCCGATTTAATTCGACTCCCCAAAATTGTCTGCTGCCGAAATTATATTGATCCTCAATCCATTGAATTACTACAGCGAGAATTGGGACTAGAAGATACACCCGCATAACCCCTCTTGAAGCATCTACAGCCTGATCCATCAACCATCTACCGCAGTTGAGATTTTCTCGCTGTCATGGGATAGAAGTCAGCCCTAAGATAAATATCCCGGTCCACTCTCTAGGACTCTCTAAACCAGACAGTTAGAGTCGCAAAGACGTAGGATAGGGATGTAAAGGGTGCAATGGTGCTGAGTCAGAGTTGACGAAAATCGCTAGACTAAGCCCAACTCAAAGAAGCAACCACAACCACGACTGCATTACGAGAAACAAACCATGAACGTCAGCCTCAGTCTGGCCCTCAACGATGATCATCTAGACGCATCTCAAGGAACGCAACAACGTCAGTTATCCATTGCAGTTTCCGCTATCCATGAGACGGGACTCAACGATGGCACCCGCAATGCGCCGTTAAACCTCTGTTTGATTTTGGATCACAGTGGCTCAATGACGGGTCGCCCCTTAGTGACGGTTAAAGAAGCTGCCCAGAGCCTAGTCGATCGACTCGGTCCTGGCGATCGCATTTCCGTAGTGGCCTTTGATCATCATGCCAAGGTCCTGATTCCTAATCAACAGGTGGAAGACCCAGAACAAATCAAAGCTCTAATCCAACGCCTTGAGCCCAAAGGGGGCACCGCTATTGATGATGGCATGAAGCTGGGGATTGAAGAGTTAGCGGTAGGTAAACAAGGGACGATTTCTCAGGCTTTTCTACTAACAGATGGCGAGAACGAGCATGGGGATAATCAGCGCTGTCAACAATTTGCAGAGTTAGCAGCAGGGTACAACATTACCCTGAATACCTTAGGCTTTGGCAGTCATTGGAATGAAGATGTACTGGAAAACATTGCCGATGCAGGGGGGGGGAGCCTCTCCTTCATTGAGAAGCCTGAAAATGCCGTTGATGTGTTCAATACTCTCTTTACCCGCATTGAGACCGTTAGTTTGACGAATGCTCATTTTTTAATTTCGTTGAGTCCTGGTGTGCGACTGGCCAGTCTTAAACCTGTAGCCCAGGTCACCCCTGAGACCGTCGAGCTACCGATTACAGAAGAGGGTGGGTTGGCCATCATTCGGATCGGAGATCTGATGACCCAAATGCAACGAACTGTACTGGCCAACCTCTATATTGATCAACTTCCACCAGGTCGACAGACCATTGCATCCATTCAAGTCCGCTACGACAATCCGGCTCTGGGCAAAACGGATCTGCTCTCAGAGAAAATACCCGTTGAGATTATGGTGACTGAAAGTTATCAGCCCACCACTAATCCCGAAGTGCAACAGAATATTCTCGCCTTAGCTAAATATCGTCAGACACAAATCGCAGAAACTAAGTTGCAGGAAGGCGATCGCACAGGCGCAGCAACCATGCTGCAAATGGCCGCCAATACTGCCTTACAAATGGGGGATGAAAGCGCTGCCACCATCTTACAAGGCAGTGCAACTCGGCTACAGCAAGGGGAAGACCTATCTGAACGCGATCGCAAAAAAACTCGCATCGTTTCCAAAACGACCTTACAGGCTCCCTCATAACATATTAGCCCAAGCGATGTTCTACCCAACTGTCACGCTGCTCACCTCATTCTTTCAACAGCACCTATGACTGGCTTACTTTTTTTGGCCGCTTTTGTGATCCTCGGGGTCGGCTATAATCGCGCCCGCCCCATGGGACAAATTGGCGTATTAGCCTGGCTACAATCCGTCGTCCTCATGGGACCTTGGCTGCTCATGTTTGGTCTTCTCAGTTTAGGTATTACCCTCAACTTAGCCAGTATCCTCTTGATGGTGGTCTTGTCCATCGGCTTATACATCACCCTGGGTCGGCGGCTACGCTATCTCGCCAATCAAGAACCTTTTCAAGCCCGTCCCCAGGTGCCTCCTCCAGAGATCTCTCCCACTGATTCTGCTCCCACATCAGAGCCGGATCAAGCCGTCGATAATACCCCATCTTCATCCCCAACATCTCCTGAAGATCCCTTAAAAGATATTGTCCCACCCCCCATTCCAGCCGAAGATCTCAAATCGATCCAAGGACTGTTTGGCATTGACACTTTTTTTGCGACAGAAACTATCCCGTACCAAGATGGGGTGATTATCCAGGGCAATTTGAGAGGAGATGCTCTGACCGTTCATGCCGAGTTAACCCAGCAGCTCGAAGCTCGATTACCTGAGCAATATCGCCTATTTCTGGTTGAGAATACTGACCAGAAGCCAATTGTGATTGTATTGCCGAGGCGAAATGATCCAAAAGCGGGTGGATGGACTCAAAAACTCTTTGCAGCTATTCTCAGTCTGGCTACCCTTGGATCTTGTTTGATTACGGGGGCTTTTTTACTCTCATTCAATCTGGTTGAACAACCTGAACGGCTATCAGAAGCGCTACCCATTGGCTTAGGCTTAGTGGGAATATTAGTGGCTCATGAAGTCGGCCACCATATTAGCGCCCAACGCTATCAGGTGAGGTTAAGTTGGCCATTTCCCTTCCCAGCCTTGCAAATTGGCTCTTTTGGGGTCTTTAATCGGTTTGAATCCCTGCTCCCGAATCGCCAAAGCTTATTTGATATCGCGTTTGCTGGCCCTGCTGCAGGTGGGCTTTTTGCTCTTGTCTTACTCATGTTGGGGTTAATCTTGTCCCCGTCTAGCCCGACCTTACCCCTTGATATCTCGTTTCTCCGGGGTTCAATTCTGGTCGGCCTGTTAGCTCGCCTGTTCTTAGGTGATACTTTGCAGGTGTCCAGTGTTTTGGTCCATCCATTAGTGGGCATAGGCTGGATTGGCCTGGTGATCACGGCGCTGAATTTGATGCCTGCTGGCTCCCTCGACGGCGGACGTATTATTCAAGCCATCTACGGACGGAAGATTGCACGTTTAACCACCTGGGTGACCTTGGTGTTATTGGCCTTGATTGCCATTGCCAATCCGATCGCACTGTATTGGGCCATCATTATCTTGCTCCTTCAACGAGATTTAGAACGCCCCAGCCTCAATGAACTCACAGAACCTGATGATACTAGAGCAGCTCTAGGGTTAGCAGCATTGTTTATCATGGTGGCTATTTTGATGCCGCTTTCCCCTAGCTTAGCCAGCCATATCGGCCTTGGAACCTAGCGACCAACCACAAACGAGAAGCAGTGATGTCATTGAGATGGAACGATGCAGCGTCTATCATCGTCCACAATAGCTGTTCTGGGATTGATTCAAAAGCGTGGTCAATCCTGCGACTGTTCCAGCCTTGTCCTTATCCCCATCCTTCGGGGCTCTTGCGGCTCCACAAGATGCATTAGGGTAAGGGGAATCCCGCGCCGATATTGGGGATGTTTAGGGGGCCTTCACCCTCCACTGCACAATTGTCAGCGTATTGCCCCTCATGCAGCCTATTCACAAAACTAATGTCATTCTTGTAGGACTGCTCAGCAGCTTATGGAAGTTGCCCGCTTTAGGACAACCCTCCCAGCCCTCGTTTCAGCAAGCTAAGCAAGCGCTGAATGCCGGACAATATGAATTAGCTGAAACTCACCTCCGTCAGATCGTGCAACAACAACCTGAATCCGCCGAAGCCTTTTTCAATTTAGGGTTGAGCTTACATCTACAATTGGAATTAGACGAAGCGATTAAAACTTATGAGCAGGCCATTCAGCTTGATCCCACCTATGATCAACCCTATACCAATATGGGGTTAGCGCTGATTGAAGCCAATCAACTGGACGAAGCCAGTACCGTATTCAAACAAGTTTTGTCCTTACCCGAACGCCAGGAATCCCCAGCTAGCATCCATACATTAGCCCACTACAATTTAGCGATTATTTTGAAGCGGCAGGGCGAGCTAAAGGCTGCGATGGAGGAAGTCAACGCCGCTTTGGCAATCACGCCCAATTTTGCCCAAGCTCAAAAACTCCGACAAATGCTGAACTAGAAGAGCGCTAGCCAGCTTTAACTCTTTATTTACCCTTGGATAGAATATAACCAACAGTGCGGTTTTCAGGCGTGAAAGTCGCTTGAGCAATCCGCTGCATATCCTCTGGCGTCACAGCTTCGATCTTTTGGAGTTCACTGAATAAATTGCGCCAGTCTCCCGTTTTGACGTCATATTCTGTCAATAACCGAGCCATACCAGTGTTCGAATCTAGCGATCGCAACAGACTGGCCCGAGCCTGAGTTTTCAGACGATCCAAATCCTGAACGTCCACTAATTCAGTTTTAAGTCTTTCCAGCTCTGTATTAAGGGAAGTAGCCACCTCCTCCACTGTATGGCCAGGGGCCGTCAAAGCATAGAACAACATCAGATTAGGATATTTATCTCCGGGGAAACCACTAAACCCTTCTGCACTCAAAGCAATCTTTTGCGATTCAACCAAGGACTTATAGAGCCGAGAGGTGCGGCCATCACTGAGTAAACTGGCAATCAGCTCATACATCACATGGTCAGGATCGCTGATGGCAGGGCGATGATAGCCTTCTAAATACCAAGGTTGAGATTTTAGCTCCAAGGTCACGGATTTTGTTTTTTGTTGTGGAGGTTCCACTTGGGTGACGTTCGGGGGTTGCGATCGCGACTTAAAACGGCCAAAGTAGGCTTTCGCTAGTTTCTTCACCTCTTGAGGATTCACATCTCCCACAATGGCAATGGTTAAATTGCTAGGTCCATAGTAGGTATCGAAAAAATCTTGAACATTTTGTCGGGTCAAATTCCGCAAATCTTTCTCATAACCGATGACAGGCTGAAGGTAGGGGTGTACATCAAAGGCTTCCCCTAAAAAGGCTTCTACCATTTTGCCAATGGGCGAATTATCGGTCCGTAATCGTCGCTCTTCTAGGATGACTTCTTTTTCCTTATAGAACTCCCGAAAAACAGGTTCTAAGAAACGCTCCGACTCCAAAGACATCCAAAGCTCAAGCTTATTGGCAGGCAAACTATAAAAATAACGCGTAGCATCCGATGAGGTCGTGGCATTTAGCCCTACTCCCCCCTGTTGGTTAATGATTTGTCCTAACTCATTTTGCGTTACGAGGTCACCCGCCTGCTTGGAAATCTCAGCAAATTCCTGGGTTAAGGCTTGAACAGCTTGTTCATCCTGTTTTGCTTTTGCTGCTTGTATTTGGTCAAATAGCTGGTCTTGCTGATCTAAGAGGGGCTGTTCAGCCTCATAGTCTGTTGTTCCAATCCGACGAGTACCTTTGAAGGCCAGATGCTCCAGATAATGAGCCACCCCAGTTTGTCCGATCGGTTCGTTCACCCCGCCAACATCAGCGTAGGTATGAAACGCAATCACAGGGGCTTGGTGCCGCTCTAGAACAATAAATTTCAACCCATTCTTCAATTTAAACGTCGTCACCTTTTGCTTGACGCGATCTAAATAGGGTTGGATAGATTGGCTTTCCTCAGGGGAAGGAGGCTTGAGCGTCTCTGCCCAAGTAGGTGTACCAATGAAGGCAAGGCTGGTGCAGAGAATCAACAGCAACAGGACAATTCTTTTGAGTCTAGGCAACCGCATACTCCTTATGATGGTGTTTTCTAGATTATTGGGTTTTCTCCAAAATCGGGTTCATCCCATGACGTTGGATCAGTTGCATTCTATCTTGAGCGTCTCGCTTAGAGGCAAAAGACCCCACCTGCATCACAGATCGACCTCGATAAGAAGATCGAAACGCCCCTGGAACCAGTCCCTTAATTTTGGCTTTTTGACGAGAGCTAAAGGTTGACACGACCACTCGATATCGAGGCCCCAAGGCAATAGATGTGGGCGGAGGGGCAGGGGGTAACCCTGCCCGTAGGTTATAAATATCGGACCCACTATCTGCTCGTCCCATCGGAATCCTAGAACCAGGGACGGGCAATACGCCAACCCTAGCAGGCACAGTTCGTAAGCTTAAGCGGTGCCGACTATCTTTGACAACCTCAGGTTTCAAGCCATTCCGCTTCATCAATTTGACCATCCGATCCACCTTAGAACGATTGTCAAACAAGCCCACCTGCATCACGGATCGACCCTTATGGGAAGATCGAAAGGCATCTGGAACCAGGGATTTAATCTTAGATTTCTGTTTGGTATTCCGAGGTCTAACAACCACACGATAAAGCGTATCCGACTGACGTGCCGCCGATTGAAACCGGCGTCCACGATTCGCAGAAGGGACAGGAATATCTACGCTTCGACTGGCAATAGATGCGGAAGGGACCGCAGAAGACACTTGAGACCGATCATTTTCAATCACCTCTGGCCTCAAATCATTCTGCTGCAATAGCTTTACCATGCCATTAACTTTGGCACGACTATTGAACAATCCGACTTGCATGACCGAGCGACCTTGATACGAGGATCGAAAGGCATCGGGTACTAGAGATTTAATGCGGGCCTTCTGGCCTGAGTCACGGGGCTCCACAACGACACGATAGAGAAAACCTGAACGAGGCGCTGATGAAGACGGCAAGGGCACTGGAATATCCACCGCTTTGGTAGGCGAAGCAGCCGTGATCGGTCCCTTTTTCTCCAATGGTCGTGGAGGAGATAAGCGACGTCCGGCAAAAACGGGCGGCTGCGCCTGGTCCGTGTTGAGGTAAATATGGCCCAGAGTTTTGCCATTATACGTGCGTTTGGCAAACTGCCATCCAGAATTCAAATGAATTTTTAGCAGCCCTGAACCCATTCCACGGGTTCTGCCAATCTCCATCGGTTCTCCCAACCGACGAGAGCTGGGCATCCCTAACAATAGCAATTCATCCCCATGTTTTTGCAAGGTGAGTCGATACTCTAATCCCAGATCTTTACCCGCCTGACGAATGGAGTAGCCATTGCTATCTGTACTCCGTCCACAAATTCCCGTAAAGTCAAAATTCAGCAGCAAGGGCTCAATCTCCGTGGGGCCAGACCCATGCTCTTTCCAACATTTCTTGCTGCTCGAGATTTGCTCCAGAATCAGCAGATTGTAGTACCCCCCATCTCGGGGAACAGCCACCGCAATAAATTTATCTTGGAGAACAGACGTTTTCCCAAAAGTGGCGGCCAATAAGGTTTGGGGACTGCGTTTACTGTCTAATAGATCCGCTTTTGCCGTCGTGGGTATTCCAGTTGCGATCGCAGGTAACGCTGTCGCAACTGGAATAGCAGCAGCGGCATATGCCGTCAACCTATGAAGAGATAAGTAATGCATGGGGTTGTCTCCAGCGCCCTATCAATGACGATGAATGCTCTTTTGAGTATTGTTCCCAAACCTAAGCGAAGAGATCGGTTGAATCCAGGTTAAAGCTTGAGTTTTACAAGATTAGCCTAAACCTATGGATTCTTAAGTGGATTTTTCGCTCTCGGTTATAAAACAGAACATTGTATTGGTATGCATCGGTTTCTAACTCTGGATAGAGTATCAGAACCCGCTCCAGAAGGATAGTACCCAAAAAAACGCCATCACCTACCTGTCGAAGCAGCTAGGACTGAAGTTCCCAACTCAATTTAGTCGGCAAATAAAACTCATGAAGCCTATTAGAAAGGCAGGTTCAAATCTTCTGGTAGCGGCAAAGAGATCTCATCAGCCCTCATCTTCTTGAATCCACGTCTGCTTTGGATCCTGCGACTGGGTCGCACTCGGATCCATTCCTTCGGGGAATTCTTCACTTTGAATCCACGTCTGCTTTGGATCTGGCATCTGAGTCGCACTTGAAGTCGTCGTTTGAGGCAACTCTTCATCTTGAATCCAAGTTTGTGTTGGATCTTGAAGTTGAGTTGGACTCGGATCTTGCAACTGAGTGGGGTTAGAATCAATATCGACAGGACTGTCTGGATCTTGAACCCACGTCTGTTGTGCATCCTGAAGCTGGGTGGGGCTAGACTCCTGCAACTGGGTCGGACTAGGGTCTTGAAGTTGAGTGGGGCTAGACTCCTGCAATTGGGTCGGACTAGGGTCCTGCAACTGGGTGGGATTAGACTCTTGCAATTGCGTGACGCTGGAATTTTGAAGTTGAGTGGGGCTAGACTCTTGTAATTGCGTAACAGTAGGGTCCTGAAGCTGGGTTGGACTAGAATCTAGGGGCTGTACTGCACTTGCTTCAGGACTATCTTCACTGTCAGGAACTTGTAGTTGGGTAGCGATTGGATCTTGTAGCTGGGTTTTCGGGCCTCTGAGTGGCGGAGGTGTATCCTGCAATTCAGTTTTTGGATTTTGAATTCGGGTTTGTGCCTGTAACTCTTTAGAAGTGATATCTACCCATTCTGATGACTGTGGTTCCGTTTCTGCTGGCATTGCAACATCATTAGCCACATCAGCTGCAGCTGCCCCCAAAGCCATATTCTCAGGAGGCAGGGGATGACTTCCTTCACCTCCAGTCGCAGGCGTGGAAGATGGGTTGTCTGGAGGTTCTTGTAATTGTGTAGCCATCCCTTGGATGTGGGTCGGTCTTATTTTTTCAGCATAGTTGGGTGCGGGTCTAGGAGCGGTCTTGGGCTTGGATTTGGCAAGTAAAGTCTTGATCACTCCTCCAATCACACCACCCAACACCAACACCACCAAGGCAATGGGTAACCACCCTAACCCCCCTGAACCATCTTGAGCTTCTCCTGCTGCATCGGTAGAACGACTCGCTACGGCCGAAGAACCCGAATCTGTTGTATCTGCACTAGACGCAGTAGTGGAGGAACTATCTGATGTTGCAGATGAGGGATTCGCTGACTGCGTATTATCTGGAGACCCAGGGTTGTTACTAGCTTTTGTATCAGAGCTGTCTGAGGAACCGTTAGTCGATGAACTAGTGGCATCTGAATCGTTGAACACAGTAGGTTGAGTTTTCGCCTCAGCAATCGCTTCTTGTCCTGGTACAGAGGCAACAAAGTCCAAAAAAGTCTTGATCGAGGCAGAGGGCGTGTCTTGATAGACATAGGTAAAGGGCTGAGAAAAGGGATACCGTGGATTATCCGGCAAGGTGTTGTACATGGAGATCGGACGAATTGAGTCCACTTCACCCAGCTGGCTGGCGAGAGCATAACTAATGCCATCAGTGCCTAATTCATTCGTAAGGGCTGAGACACTATCTTGATCTAGCTGAACGATCTTGCCACCCGCCTCAAAACTAGCCTCTCGAAACAAAGCATAGGTTTGCAGGGTACTTTGAAGATTACTGGCGATCGGGCGATGAATCACCCGGATAGGCGTGGGCCGACCTCCCAGTTGCGACCAATCTGTAATTTCTCCTCGGAAAATTTTAACGACCTGGTCAATAGTTAACCCTTCGGCAAAAGGATTATCTTTGCCCACAACAATTGCAATTTTTTCTCGGGTGACCGGGACTTGGACTAAGCCTTGGGCTTTTTCCTCAGCCGTTAAAAGACGACTAATCGCAGCTAAGTCAGCTTGCTCATTTTGTAACTGTAGTGAGGCATCAGTCTGTTGAGTTTTGATGTCAACGATCGCATCTGGGAATTGTGTTTCATATCGCTGCTTGAGTGCCTGGTTAATCGGAGCCATCCGCGTCAAATTCTTAATTCGGACTGTTGTTGCGGTAGTCGACTCTTGGGCCTGTACCGATGCAGACAACATCCATGCAGAGGAGACACCCAAAGTGACTACCATCACGAAGGTGGAAATAGACGTAGATCGTTGGGGTCGCATGTACTCAGCCTCCAGCAAAATAAATAGGCATTCGTAATAGATAGTTTTTTGGATCGATGATCACGATCCGACCATTGATTGATCCTGATGACAGTATGTCCCTCTATGATTAACTTGAACATGAGCAAACATTAGACAACTGTTTAAAGCATCAATGATTTGTGCTCAAGTGAATGATATTGTCACTCATACAGTGATTCAGCAATAGCAGCAGCCACCAGGGAAAATTCTGAGTGGGATGAGAACATCTAGAATTTGACAGGTATCTGCGCAAACTTATAACCACAACTTTATGCATATTCTGGTGAAACCACCTTTATTTTTAAGGTTTTCTCAAGTGAGTGCAAAGCATCATCCAAGATGTTGGGATCTGAATCTGACTGAATCGATGTTCTAGAGAGGGGACTCCTTAATGATGAAAGAGCATGTATCTATGTAGACTAGGTAAAAGATGGGAAGAGTAGGAGTAGGTGGTTGCGGACTTGCGATCGCAAGTCTGAGGAAAGTCCGGGCTCTCGAAAGACCAAACTTGCTGGGTAACACCCAGTACGGGTGACCGTGAGGAAAGTGCCACAGAAACATACCGCCGATGGCGTGTGTCGCTATGGAATAGCCAAACACACACAGGTAAGGGTGCAAGGGTGCGGTAAGAGCGCACCAGCAACGTCGAGAGGCGTTGGCTCGGTAAACCCCGGTGGAGAGCAAGGCAGAGGGCAACGGTTGGTCTTTTCCCCGCTCTCGTTTG
>JANQPU010000201.1 GCA_028285315.1 Acaryochloris sp. IP29b_bin.176 | reverse complement strand
TACATTCAAGAAAGTAGTTTGGACTGAATGCACAAACGCTATCGCACACTTCTGACCTAACTTGTCCGCTTTATACCTTCTTTAGAAATCAGCTCTTAGTGTCAGGGAAAATGGGGTTGGTTATGCACTAAAGAAATTTCTTTAGTTAGAGCATCTGATCATTAGAGGGCGTTTTTTAATCCCGAGTGTGATAGCTTCCCAATGACTAAATGGTCAGGCCTTCCCGTATAGTCCAAACTGCAGGTTGGGCATCAAAAATAATCTTTACTCCACTTACCACCTACTTGGGGTGAACTGATTTTGGACCTAGGTGCCCAGTCGTTTTTGCAGCGCATCGGACATATAGGCCCGATCTCCTAGCTTTTGCAATAGGGGACCATGCTCATCGAATTTCACGATGCTGATTGATCCTGCCAAGCAGTCAATGCGATCGCGATAACGTCCCAAATCTATTCCTAACAGTTGGCACAAGATGATCCGAATCGTTGTTTTGTGAGCGACCACTAACACAGGTCCATCACTACAGGTGTCTTCAATCTCTGCAATCACTGGCATTGCTCGGTTGGCCACCTCAATCGCTGTTTCTCCTCCACCCGTTGGTGCATTCCAGGCAGGCTCAGTCATCCAGCGAATATAGTCTTCTAAGTATCGCGATTTGACTTCTTCGCGAGCCTTCTCTTCCCAGGCACCAAAACTCATCTCCCGCAGACCTTCTCGGATATGTGGCTCCATTCCTAGTGTCTCGCAAAGCGGTTCAGCCGTTGCAACTGTGCGTTTCATTGGACTGGCAAAAATAGCCTGCCAGGGCAGGTGAGCATAGGCTTGTGCAAACTCCGCAGCCATTGCTTTGCCCTGGTCGGTTAACTCTAAATCAAGCTCACCGCAGAAGCCGCCGCTCAAGCTAGATGGGGTCTCTCCATGCCGCAAAAAATATACCAGTAGTCCCATTGATAAACAGCTCCCAAAAATACTCTTCTGAATTGTCCCAGGTCTTTTAGGAAAGAAGGGGTATATTCATAGACTGGTTTTACTTGAAGTCGCTATTTGGAGGTGATTGAGTTTGGTGATTGTTGGGTGTTGGATCTAAAGAACATGGATAAACCTATTGAATGAGGGTTGATTGAGCCTCTCAGACTCCATAATTCATTTCAACATTGCCTTGGACTTGCGGAAAGGCTGGATGAGGCTGAAGCTATAGCTGAGTGTGACTACCATCGCAGAAGGGCGGCTCATTCGTATGCTTGCATTGACACAATGCGACCTGCTTTTCCTCCTCAATTTTGAAAGTCATTGGCGTGAAGCCTGTTCCTTTATGGGAACCGTCACAAAAGGGTTGATTTTCTGATTGGCCGCAGGTACACCAAGCATAGGTGCCTGGTTCTAAGGTCACGACAGCAGGCTTCTTTGCTGCAACAACGGGTTCAGACATTGTGTTCTCCTTTGATTCAGAATCAGTTTGAGGATTGTAGGGTTCCTTTTCCTCGAATGTAGCCAGCCCCGCTAGCCATACTTCGACATCTTTTCGCACAATTTGCGTCTTAGGACGTTATAAGTCGAGTAAAACTTCAAATCGCTGAGAGAAAAGGTATCTTGCATCAACCGTAGACTCAGTGCTCTTTCTGAATGACTGCCGTAATTCACCTCTTTGCAACAGGAATCTAGCCAAATTTCATGGGAAACACGCACCCAGTACGGACCGCAAAAACTGCATGGTATTTGTTGAGGCTCTGTTAAAACGTATCTTCAACAAACTCACCCGTATCTTCGGCTGCATCGGTGGCTGCCTCCTCGGTATCCTCCCACGCAGATTTCGAGGTGTCTCCTACGTCATTTGCAGCGTCTTCTGTCTCCTCAGCAATATCCTCTGCGGTGTCAGCAGTCGCCTCTGCGCCCTCTTCTACCCCATCTTTGGCGTCGTCAATTACCTTATCTGTCGTCTCTATCGTTGTCTCAGCCCCCTCTTCCACATCGGCTTCTACCTCATCTATGCCAGCATATAAATAATTGTTTGCCGACCTAAGGTCCCCACGGACAGCGGTTTGATAGGGCTCAATTGAGGCGATGGGAGATGGCGTAACACTAGCCCTCGCTGATTTGCAGATCAAAGAGAAGGACGCAATGCTGGCGGCTAGCGTAGCAATACTGAGGGTCTGAGCAAGTCGTAAAATAATTTGCATAAAAACTAAACTCTTATGGGACACTTCATTGAATACCAAAGGTATATAAGGCAGGCTAATCGCTATTGAGGCTGAGTCACCTCCCTCAAAAGGTAGAAATGAGTCTCATAAGTTTCTAGTACTGAAGAATGGAGGGATCGACTCAATCTTTGCAAGATTAGGATCTGTATTTTTGCATGAAGTGCAATCAAAGGCATGGATAAACCCGTTTCCCTTCAAATGCAAGCATCTGAATTGTTAGACGCTGTCATCATTCACTATAAGGGTCAACCTGTAGGAACAGTGGCTGCCTGCGACCCGACGGCTCCAGATCTCAACTACAACCAATGTTTCACCCGTGACTTTGCGGTATCGGCCTTTGTGTTTTTAATGCAGGGCAAAACGGATATTGTGCGGAATTTTCTCAAATTAACGTTGGCTCTTAAAAGTCATGAGCGGCAGTTGGACTGCTTTAAGCCAGGGGAAGGGTTGATGCCTGCCAGCTTTAAAGTTGAGGTCAGGGGAGGCCAAGAATATGTCGTACCGGATTTTGGTGAACATGCGATCGCCCGCGTCACGCCTGTAGATTCTTGCTTTTGGTGGCTGCTCCTCTTAAGGGCTTATACCCAGGTCTCCGGTGACGTGGCCCTGGCTCATACGCCTGCATTCCAGCGCGGGATTCGACGCATTTTGGACCTCTGTTTTAGAACTCGGTTTGATTTATTTCCGACACTACTAGTGCCTGATGGTTCCTTCATGATTGACCGAAGGATGGGCGTATACGGCTATCCGCTGGAAATTCAAGTCCTGTTTTATGGTGCCTTGCGAACGGCCCGAGAACTGCTGCTGCCCAGGCCAGAGGAGGAAGACTATAAAGTCGGTGTGGAGGAGCGGGTTCACCATCTGGCCTATCACATCCGTCAATATTACTGGATGGATTTAGACCGTTTAAACGAGATTTATCGATTTCAAGTAGAAGAATTCGGTGCAGCCGTCTCCAACTGGCTTAACATTTACCCTGACTCGATTCCAGAATGGCTAACAGAGTGGCTCCCGGCTGCAGGGGGTTACCTAGTGGGTAATCTAGGGCCTGCGCGGATGGATTTTCGCTTTTTCACCCAGGGTAATCTCTTGGCGATTCTCTTCTCCTTAGCCGATGAGCAGCAATCCCAGATGATTATGGCCTTGATAGAAGAGCGATGGTCAGACTTAGTGGCTCAAATGCCGATGAAAATCTGTTTCCCCGCTTTGGAAGGCAGAGATTGGCAGCTGGCAACAGGGTGGGATCGGAAGAACCTACCTTGGTCCTACCATAATGGTGGTAACTGGCCGGTCCTACTGTGGTTATTGGCTGCTGCGGCCCAAAAGCTGGGCAAACCACTATTGGCCCAGAATGCGATCGCCCTCACTCAGCAACAACTGCAAACGGACGAATGGCCCGAATACTATGACGGTAGACAAGGCCGATTGATTGGTCGGGAGGCCAGGAAGTTCCAAACTTGGACGATTGCCGGATATCTTGCAGCCCAGGCTATTTTAGAGCATCCTCAGCATTTGCAACTAATAAGCTTTGAGGATGAACCCGTCATGCTGACTTGTGATTTGGCTCCCAAGTTAGTAGAGGGATATAGTGATATTGCTTTGGGAAGTGATTAGCCAAGTGATCTAAAAGGTGAGCCCGTATTATGCACTGACGCTGGACTGCTTAAAGATTAACTTTATTCATTCCCTCTGAGAAACCTCTTAGACTGTTGCTATCGCTACAAGGGAGGAATCCTTATGGAATATGATCGCATTTTGGCAGCAATGGATACTTCATCCTTACAGCCCATCGTGTATGAACAGGCTTTGGCAACGGCTAAGCTGCACCAAGCTGAGTTAAAGCTTTTGCATTGTGTAGAAGCAGAAATTAATCCCATGGGTGCCTCAACAGTCCCATCGGTAGGGACCCCTCTAGATGCGGGTTATCTCTCCCCAGCTGCTATCGATTTTGAAATGGCTCAGCAAGTCTGGGAAGCGCAAATTGCAGAAGCCAAACAATGGCTACAAAAATTGTGCCAAACAGCCGAGCAGCAGGGTGTAAAGGCAACCTTTGAGGCCGAACTGGGGGATCCAGGACATCAGGTTTGCAATCTCGCTCAGAACTGGCAGGCCGACTTAATCGTCGTAGGACGTCATGGTCGGACAGGGCTGAAGGAATTCTTGCTAGGAAGTGTTAGCAATCATATCGTCCACCATGCTCCTTGTTCTGTGTTGGTCATTCAGGGAGAAGCTGTCGTTTCAGAAGCGTCTAATGGATTAACCCATTAGCGTAAGTCATGTTTATAAAAAGTGGTCTAGGTAAAGGCGGCTTCGATTTCCACTATTTCATTCGATGACTCTTTTGTAGACCTTGGGCGTAATTTTATTCCCTGTTGTTGTTCTGCTTTCTACAGTGGTGGTGCAGTCCCCCAAAGCCCAATTAAGCCTAAAATCATCCCCAACCGCCCTAACACAATCAAGCTGGTGTAGGTCATCGGTGTCTGGCCCTGCTGATACTGAAGTAGCGCCAGAGCAAAACTAGCTAGCATCATAGTGGTACAGAACCCAAATAGCATGGGATGGGCCATTGTGAGGTGGGTGATGGCAATGGGTACCGAGATTTGCAGTAGCGTGAGTACACCCCAAGCAATTGCGAATGCAGGAGTAGACCCCCAAGTATTGGCAAGGGTATAGACTCCCCGTTTGCGATCGCCCGCTGCATCATGGATATCCCAGACAATTTCTTTCGCCAGGATATAGCAAAATAAGAAAGCGCTAGGGTAAAGCATTGCTAAAGGCCGATCCGTCACTAGGCTAGCTAAGACGATCAAGGCCGCCACAGTTATTGCAACAACACCATTGCCAAGAATGCCGCTGATATTCAGAATAGCGGAATAATTCCAGAGCAATACGGTACTCACAGCCACCAAAATCCAGCATGTTAGACCTAAAGGAATTGCTGCTCCTATAGCACCACAAAAGAGCATTACCGCAATCCACCAAGCCTGCTGAGGTAACAATGTTCCCGAAGGGAGTGGGCGCTCAGGGTGGTTAATACGATCTTTTTCGACATCGTTAAAATCATTGATCGCAAAGGCTCCAGCCGTCATGCATATCATTACAGTAGCTGTTTGTAGATACAGCTCAGCTGGTGCCCCAGGCTTGAGGGCAAATATCGTTAGACAGCTTGCTATAGCCGCTAGAACACTGAGAGTTGGGCGGCAGAGCTGGGCAACCCCTTTAATAAGACTAGGAGCGTCAAATTGTTTTGGAGAGGACGGAACAGTAACCATCATTCACCTCCAAGGAAAGTTTAGCCGTCGAAATCGCTGTATTTTAGGCGCTTGTTGACAACATAACCCTCACGGTGTTTCCCACTCACAGAGTTGAGAGGGAGAGCGCATTTTTACGGTTGGATATTGATAGAAACCGCCAATATCCAACTTCACATCATCAAACTGAATCCAATCTACTGGTCCCTGTTTTTCTTTTAGACTGCGGATAATATAGCCATTTTGGAGAATTAAGTGGTTGTCTAATCGCCAAGTATATTTGGATGGCACGACAGCAGGCCAAGGGTGACCTGGCCAAGATAGTACTAGTCCGTGCCCTACAATCCGATCTTGTTCCGTTCGACCCCAAATACAAACATATGTCCCGGAATGAGGGTAGCCATAGTACCCATCCACGCGATCACCTTGTTTGGCAAAGTTAAAGCAAACCCCAGCACCATCTCGCCCATCCTCAGGATCAGGTTGGCTACAAAATTGATAGTTATCGTTGGCCAGGGTTTCCAATCCAGGGGATTGGGAGGCTGCCACTTCTGGCCTTGCCCTTCGAGGGGCTATATCTGCGATCGGAGGCAACATTGCGACTCCTAAAGAGATACCTATTATCGCCAATATATGTGGGTTTGTTGCTAACATTCGCTCACCTCCAACAATGGAGAGGTAGCGCTGAAAGATAAGAATGGATAAGACCCCAATCCCTAACTGATGTATGCTCTGAACAGAGAATCATGCTACAGGAGTTAAGGAAGGTGGGGTGAATTCAAGATCCACCACCGCAGAATCACAAGGATGACAATGCCCATTTCGACCAGTAGGTAGATCAAAGCGACAGAGGGTCAAAAGTGTCCATCCTCATTCCCCCTTTGTCTAAATTGTGTGGCTTTGGTTTCATCCTTAGGGTATAACAAAGGCTTGAAGAAGCTGTGATGACAAGGTTTCTGCTTTTTATTGTGAGTATCAGTTCTTTAGGCTGCCTCATGCTCACAAGTTCCTCAAAATTAAGTGCTAAGGATGATCCATAATGCCAGCAAGAGGATGATGCGATTGGTTCCATAACGATGGAGTACAGCAGCGCAGACTTCTGAAGCCTGAGATTGAATGAATAGCAAGAGCAATGCCTTCAGACTCATGGAAGATCTTGAACGTCAAGGTATGAGGCTGCTAGAGATGTTGGACTGCATGGCGTTGAAGACCAGGGCCAACTGTACTTCATGTACTCCTCAACATTGGGGCATAGAGTTTATAGAGACGAGTATTAGAGAGCATCATCATGGATTCTTCCCCTGCCATTATGAAACCAGCGCTACCCTATTCAATTTTGATTATTGGTTACGGAAATCAGCTCCTGTGTGATGATGCGATTGGCCCTAGGATTGCAGATGAAGTTGCCATTTGGCGAATCCCCAATGTGCGATCGCTAACGGTACAACAACTCACACCCGAACTGGCTGAAGAGTTGGCTAAGACAGAATCGGTCATCTTTGTGGATGCTTGGCGCTCCAATAATGTCCAGACGGTTAGAGTCACTCCGATTGAAGCAGTGGGTTCTGAAACGACTGGAAGCACAGTTCCCGCCTCGGGACATACTTGCGATCCTCGCTCACTTTTGGCTCTAACCCACTCTGTATATGGACATCATCCCCAAGCCTGGTGGGTTGAGGTGCCAGCCGTTGAGTTTGCGGTGGGTGAGCATCTTTCAAACACTGCGGAGCAGGGCATTTCTGAGGCGTTAGAGGCCATTCAAGATCTGATTCGAACCAAACTTCATCCTACTGAAAATTAACTCAATGGCCATGCATGAAGTGAGTTTAATGCAAACCACCCTAGATTTAGCGCTAGCCCATGCCACTCAACAGGGTGCACAGCATATTCACTGGATCAAGCTACGGGTAGGAGAGCTGTCCGGCGTAATTCCAGAAGCCCTCACCTTGGCTTTTGAGATCGTGATTGTGGGCACCATTGCTGCTGATGCTCAACTGGAAGTAGAAACGGTGCCAGTGATTTGCTACTGCTCCACCTGTCAGCAGGACTTTCAGCCGGATGATTGGGTCTATCGCTGCCCAACCTGCAATCAGTTCACCACCGATTTGCGTCAGGGAAGAGATCTCGAATTAACTGCTATGGAGGTGTCTTAGAATGTGTGGGGATTGTGGTTGTAGCCCTGGACTTGTCCAGGGCTATCAAGGGCATAATCATCTGAGCCATCCTCCTGCTGATCAGCCTGATCAGCAGGACCAAACAAGACCAAACTTGGATGTATCTGAGACTTCGCTGCGCCACTTGGAGATTAAAGCCAATCTTTTGGGACAGAATGATCGCCTTGCTGCTCAGAACAGACTGCTCTTCCGCCAACAGGGATGGCTAGTGCTCAATATCCTTTCCGCGCCTGGATCGGGTAAAACTGCCTTGATTGAACGCCTCTCACAAAATCGGAGCAATCGTTGGCAGATCGGAGTGATTGTTGGTGATCTAGCTACGGATAATGATGCTAAAAGACTAGATAATGCTGGGGCAACGGCGATCCAAATTACAACGGGGACGGCGTGCCACTTAGAGGCCAGTATGGTGAGCAAAGCGTTATCGCAACTCCCAGCAGCGCCTTGGGATCTCCTCGTTATTGAAAATGTGGGTAATCTGGTCTGTCCATCTGCCTTTGACTTAGGGGAGCAGATGCGAGTTGTGGTTATGTCCGTCACTGAAGGGGAAGATAAACCCCAGAAATACCCGACGATGTTTAAGTCTGCCCAAGTGGTAATCATTAACAAAACGGATATTGCGGAGGCCGTGGAATGGCAACGAGATCGTGCGATCGCAAATCTCCAGCAAATTGCCCCTCAAGCCACTATCTTTGAGGTGTCTGCTCGAACGGGGGCAGGTATGGAAGACTGGTATGCCTACCTGGACCGTTGTATTCAAGACTTGAGACTGCAACTGCACCCCCCAAAAAACTCACAACTTTTACAGATTGGCGGGCTACCCTCAAACTAACCACCGGGAGATCTAAAGGGTCTCTCTATTCTCTAGGAACCCACCTGACATCGACTGGGGAGGAGTCTTATGAGTAAATGCTTAGTGATTATTGTCAACAAAACGAAAGCCCGCTTTTTGGCCTTGATGGACCCTCAACCCCTGGAACAATCTGGTCCTGAGCTGGTTGAGCAACAGGAAATTCTCAATCCTGTGCAGCGTCAAGCCAGCAGAGAGCTATGGGCAAACACGAAGAGCGGAGGCAATCGGGGTTCAGCCCGTCAGGTTCACGGGTATGATGACCATCGTCAAAGCCATCTAGATGAGTTTGATCGGCGGTTTGCCCAAGTCATTATTGCTGAGATTCTCAACTTCAGTCAGTCTCATCCCACTCGACGACTGATCCTGGTGGCTGAACCTCAAATCTTGGGGCATTTACGACCCATCCTAACCACAACTTTGCCGAAATCTATGGTCACCCAAGAACTTGCCAAAGATCTGTGTAAATTGCCTGTGTCAGAGATCTACAGCTATCTACTCAATAAACACCTGCTTCCCTGGCAGGTCAAACAGATCGGCTAGGCGTTGAGTTTCAATGCCAACATTGGCTATCCGTATGATCTATTTACCCGTTTCCCTCCTGCTATTTCTGCTATTTCTGCTTTTATTCCCCTTTATCTGGGTGGTATTGACCATTGATGTTGTTCAGGTTGCTGCTGCCAAGTTAGGCTTTACTCCCCAAATCGCACTAGCGTTATTGGTCCTCGTAATTCTGGGTAGCACCATCAACATCCCTCTCTATCGTATCGACTCTACAACGGACTTGATAGATGACTTTATGCTGTACTATCAGCGTCAATTCTGGGGCATTCCTTTACTTAAAATGAAACAGACAACGGTAGTAGCGCTGAATGTGGGAGGTGACTTAATTCCTGTCTTCCTAGCAGTCTATCAGTTTGGGCAAACCAATCCAATCGCAATCCTGCTCGTCACAACTATCGTTACGGTCGTCTGTTACTATGCCGCCCATCTTGTACCGGGAATTGGCATTGCCATGAATCCGTTGCTTGCTCCTCTGACTGCGGCGTTATCAGCAATTCTACTGGGGAGTGATCATGCCCCTGCCGTTGCTTTCGCTGGCGGTATTTTAGGAACCTTAATTGGCGCAGACCTGCTACACCTGAAGGACATCACCGCTATGAGTGGAGGCGTTCTCAGTATTGGTGGGGCGGGTGTATTTGACGGCATTGCCCTCTGCGGGTTGTTTGCGCTGTTGCTGACTTGACGCAAGCTTCGTCAGTGCTGAATTGTGAATTGTGAGTTTTGAGTGGAACAATTAGTACTACCAGTTTGAGCCCTTGCTTTTTTCTGATGACAAGTCTTTGAGAATCTTGCCCTTTTGCCGTGAATCATCATTTTCAAACATTTTTCTAACTCATCACTCAAAACTCAAAATTCACAACTCCAAACTACATTTCCTGTTCGTTACGAGACCAAAGACTATGGAATTGACAACCGTTGCTCTAGAGATTCCCGAAAACACAAATTTGATTTTGGGCCAAAGCCATTTCATCAAAACAGTAGAGGATTTATACGAGATTATGGTAGGGATTTGTCCACAAGCAAAATTTGGCCTAGCGTTTTGCGAGGCATCGGGACCCTGCCTGATTCGGTTTGCTGGCAACGATCCGTCCCTTCAGGACATTGCCGTCAGTAATGCCAAGAAAATAGCGGCTGGTCACAGTTTCATTCTATTGATGCAGGATGCATTCCCCATTAATGTTTTGAATGCGATTCAGCAGTCTCCCGAAGTATGTTCCATTTACTGTGCCACAGCTAATCCTGTGGAAGTCATCCTCGCTAAGACGGACCAAGGCGCTGGCGTGTTAGGAGTGATTGATGGCTTTTCACCCAAAGGTGTGGAAGGAGAAGAAGATATCTTAGAACGTCAAGATTTCCTTCGCCAAATTGGCTATAAATTTTAGGCTCTGTATGCGTTTAGATGGGTAAATTGATGTCTAAGCTTCAGAACTCAGGAATAAAAGAGTTTTAAGTTCTAAATTTTAAGTTTTGAATTGTACGCTGACTGGAGCACTCAAAATTTTCCCTCTGGATATGCTTTGCGTTGGTGCAGCTTATTCACAGAACTTACAAAACTGACTTACTGTTTTATCGCCAGCTCCTAAGAACCCTCTGCTCACTTAATCCTCCAGCTTAAGGCTGTCTCGTTGAAAGAGATCGTGTTGACAGGAAGTAGACTATGACTCAACAGCGACTTCATTTGCAGATCCAAGGAGCCGTCCAAGGGGTAGGGTTTCGCCCGTTTGTCTTTCGTTTGGCAACCAGTTCGCAGTTAAGTGGTTGGGTTAGGAACGATACTCAGGGAGTAGTGATTGAAGTTGAAGGCAACCCTCATCGGCTGAACCAGTTCTTATCTCAACTTCAACAGAATTCCCCCGTTCTGGCAATCATTGAAGCTATTGAGCAACAGTATGTTCAACCTCTGGGTGAAGCCACCTTTGCCATCCATCCGAGCTATACAGGACCTAAATCCGTATTCTTGTTACCTGATATAGCCACCTGTGCTGATTGCCTACATGAACTGTTCGATCCTAGCAATCGCAGATATCACTATCCTTTTATTAACTGCACTCACTGTGGTCCGCGGTTTAGTATTATTCAAGCTTTACCCTACGATCGTGACAATACCGCGATGAGGGGTTTTCAGATGTGCCCAGACTGCCTGTCAGAGTACCAAGATCCTTCATCGCGTCGATTTCATGCTCAACCTATTGCTTGTTCGGTTTGTGGACCGTGGGTTGAGCTTTGGGATGGAGAGGGAGGGGTGGTGAGGGGGATGAAGAGAGGGGAGGATGGGAGACGGAGAGATGAGCCAATTCGGTTAGCGGCTGAGGCAATTCGGCAGGGGAAGGTGATTGCAGTGAAGGGGTTAGGGGGCTTCCATCTGATGGTGGATGCCCGGAATCCGGGGGCAGTTGCGAGGCTGCGAGAGCATAAAAATCGACCGGATAAGCCTTTGGCGCTGATGTATCCATCTTTGGAACTCGTTAGAAAAGACTGTGAGGTGTCTGAGTTAGAGGCAGAGTTGTTGCGATTGCATCATGCTCCCATTGTTTTACTCAAGCGACGACAACAATACCGGAAGAGCTTCCGGCCAGGTTCTAGTATTGCCGATACAGTAGCCCCTGGTAGTCCTCACCTAGGCATCTTGTTGCCCTATACTCCTCTCCATCATCTGCTGATGGCAGAACTCAACTTCCCCATCGTTGCTACCAGCGGGAATCCCAATGGTGCTCCTATCTGTTTCGACGAACAGCAGGCCCTGCATGAACTCAAAACTATCGCCGATCTCTACCTCATCCACAATCGCCCCATCCTCCATCCCATAGACGATTCAATCGTCCAGGTCATCAACAACCAACCCCAACTCCGCCGCCGCGCCAGAGGATATGCCCCTCTCCCCATCTCCTTCACGCCCCCATCCTTCCCTCTCTCACTCAACGGTCCTGCCCCGGAAACACCTCCCTCACAAGATTCAAAATTTCTCCTAGGGAGACGCTTCGCGAACAAAACTCAGAACTTACACTCTCCCACCATCCTCGCCCTCGGTCCCCATCTCAAAAACACCATTGCCCTTTCCCTTGGAAATCGCATCTTCATCAGTCAGCACCTCGGCGATCTGGGAACAGCCCCATCCCTTGATCGTTTCCAGCAAACCATTCACGATTTTCTGCAACTCTATGAGTGTCAGCCCGACGTGATTGCCTGTGATGCCCATCCAGATTATGCGTCTACCCAAGCTGCTCAAGCCTTTGCCCAGCAATGGCAAATCCCTGTAATTCCGGTTCAACACCACTATGCTCATGTCCTGGCCTGTATGGCAGAACACCACTTAGAAGCGCCAGTTCTAGGCATTGCTTGGGATGGAGCGGGCTACGGTTTAGATGGTACCCTCTGGGGAGGGGAATTCTTGCGAATCACACCATCAGGATTTGAGCAGGTAGGGTACTTGCGCCCCTTTCAATTACCAGGGGGAGAACAAGCAACTCGTGAGCCCAGACGGTCTGCCTTGGGATTGCTCTACACCTGCTTTGGCGAGGAAGTTTTCGAGTGGGGACGACTCGCTCCCTTAAATACTTTTTCAAAACAGTCTGAAAAGGTATTGAGGGCGATGCTAGATCGTCAACTAAATACCCCATTGACCTCAAGTATGGGGCGATTATTCGATGCGATCGCATCCCTCACAAATCTGATTCAAACCACTAACTTTGAGGGACAGGCAGCGATGGCCTTAGAGTCTATCCTGGCGAGTGCTGCAACCGGAGACCACTATCCCTTTCAAGTCTCCACTACTCTTCCCTTAGTGGTGGATTGGGAGCCGATGCTGACAGCCATTCTAGCAGATATCTACCAGGAAGTTGACATCAGCTTGATCTCAGCTAAGTTCCACCACACCTTGGTCGCAATCATTGTTCAGATCGCTGAGCAAATCGGAGAGCCGTGTATTGTACTCACAGGGGGATGTTTTCAAAATCAGTATCTGAGTGAAAGAGCCATTCATAGATTGCAAGAGAAAAAGTTTCGACCCTACTGGCATCAACAGGTGCCTGCCAATGATGGCGGAATTGCCTTAGGACAAGTAATGGCCGTCCATCGCCATCCTACTGGACGCTTTTCTAATGCATTGGAGGCAGATTCAGCATGTGTTTAGCTGTTCCTGGCAAGATTGTCAGCATTGCGGATCATGATGACCCGCTACTACGAACGGGGAAGGTCAGTTTTGGGGGCATCCTGAAAGAAGTTAGTCTTGCTTACGTCCCCAATGCTGACGTTGATGACTACGTCATTGTCCATGTGGGATTTGCACTGAACGTCATTGACGCGGATGAGGCTGAGCAGACCTTGCAACTCTTGAAAGGTTTCAATTGATGATCCTACTTTGGGCACGATAGTTAAAACTGTCAGGGCTGATTGTCTTCAATGATGTGTTCAGCTTGTCTGATGCTGTCGCTTACCTGAATTTTACAGAATATACAAATTTTGTGGCGTCAAAAGCTAGCAAATATTGAGGCAATAAGTTTGTAGTATCAATTCTAGTTTAACAATGTGAGGAGTTATGCAACCAAATTTCATTGTGAAGAGTTATGTAACCAAATTTCATTCTCCCAAATAATGTCTGCTGCTTGATATTGTTGATGTAACCATGTAGAAAACAAAGTATCCAGAATTTGCTGGTGCAACATTTTATCTAAATGGGCATGAATGAGTTCTTCAACTAGAATCAGATGCACTTTTTTTTTAACTAAAATTGGCTTAAGTATTTCAGGTGGGTTAGAAGCAAATACAGGTGCAGATATTTCAGGTTTCAAATCTGTTCGATATTGTATTCCGCAATATCCTCCAGTTCTTCGTAGCTCAAGATCTTGAATATGTTGATGGGCAATATCCCAGAAGCTGACTTCATTCTCCTGTAATGCATAAAAAAGTTCCATTGCTAAATCCCACTCGTGTAGAATGACTTCATACATCACTACCTGAGTATAATTCACTTGATGCTCTACAAAATAAGGCTCAACTTTATCGAAGAAGAGATGCTGTGCTAATTTCTCTTCGAGAACTTTTCCCTTGATAAAATCTTCAAAGTCTTCTACTTGCATATGATGTCTTTGTAGCCAAGACAGGGTGGATTTAGCACTGAGTAAGTCATGCTCTTGTCGGAAATTGTCTGCTGCTTGCTGAAGCTCATTTGCTTTAATATCTATTCCGCATTCTTCTGTTTTTTTGGAAATAATTGAACGCTTAACACTTTCCTCAATAAAATCAGGAATTTGACAAGAAAATTTAGCGGCATTTAGTAAATCATCCAGAGAAATTGTATATTGGCTTGATCCGGGCATAGAAATTAGCCTCTAGCGGTGCTTGATTTTTTGGAACGTAATTCTCATTGAATGATGGTTACAGTTCAAGACCACCTTGTTGTAATTTTCGAAATGGGTCTATGAGGTAATCAATTAATCGTCGCTGTCGAACGATGACTTCTGCTGTTGCAGTTTGGCCTGGTTTCAGAATAATCTTCCTATTGGCTGTCTGAATGTATGACTGAGACAGTTCAATTTCGAGTTCGAAGCTGTTTTGTTGATTATTTGAATTAGAGCTGGTTTGCCCCGTAGTTGTGGTTTGCCCCATCGTTGTTGGTGAAGCTTTTGAGTCGGGTGATATCCAGGTGAGACGGCCTGGTACGATGCCATAAGTTTGAAAAGGATATGCATCAAACTTTAATTTGACTGGTAAGCCAACTCGAAGAAAACCACTGTCTTGGCTAGGCATTTTTGCCCGTAATATCATACGAGACTCTTGAGGCGCTAGCTGAGCAACCAGCTGGCTTGGCTGCACTACTGCACCTGCATGCTGAATCGGAAGCTGAAAGATCGTGCCATTGATGGGTGACCTGACGATTCGTTGCTTTAACTGTAGCCGTAAAGATTTGATTTGATTCTGAGTCTGGGCTATTTCAGCTTGTAAATCTGTGATCTGAGCTTGGATTTCTTTTATGCGGCGTGATCCCTCAATGACAGCGAGGTCCCCTTCCCGTTGAAACCGCTGCTGACCTTTTTGATGGGCCTCCATTTCGGTTTGTGCCTGATTGATATTCGATTGTGCTTGTTGGAATCGCTCTTGATTACTAATCTTTGTCCGTTCTGCTTGGTCTACCTGTACTCCAGAAACAGCGCCTTGTTTTTGGAGGGCGCGGAGTGTTTTAACTGTATGGTTATCCTTCTCTAGCAAGTCTTTTACTAATTTGGAGGATTTCTGATTAAACACAAGTCGGTCTTTTATCTGAGATAGACGTGCAACCTGTTCTGCAGTTTGGGCGTTGTTACGAAGACGTTGTGTACTGACAGCTATCTCCAACTGATTTTTCATCGCTTTCAACTGAGTGAGACGATTGAGCTGCCCTTCTAATTTGGCCTGAGTTTGCAGTAAATCAGTTTCAGTTAGTTCTGACTCCAGTACCATTAAGTTTTGACCTTGTTTGACAGTCTCTCCTTCCCGTACTTTTACCTCAGATACAGTGCCGGCAACAGGTGCATCAAGTCGCACAGTTTTTCCCTGAGGTTCAAGGCGTCCTTTGGCAGTCCCAATCTCATCCACTTTTGTCAACATCGCCCAAGGCAGAGCGATGGCGATAAACAAAGTTAAGAAATAAACTAAGCCTCTTGTCCATACCCTTGGTAAGGAATTGATTTGGATTTGAGTAGCTTCTGCCCATTCATTCTGTACTAGAGGGGAGGGTTCCCTAACTGCCAAAGCTGGATGACTATCCGTCAAAAAGGGCTCTTGCCATAAGCTAGGTTCCTTAAGGTGGGAAGTTTTAGTCAAGATTTGTGGAGATTCCTCATCTTCAAATACAGCGTCTTGCGTAAAGCTAATTTGATGCGCTTTATTGTCCTTATTAAGATCTTGAGCTAAGACTTCAAAGAGCCCAGGTTCTAGTTGGAAGTAACCTTGATGTACTGAGCGAATTGCTTGCGCTAATTGCTCTGGTGGTGTTGTTTTGAGCAAATATCCCTTTGCGCCAGACTGAAGAGCCTTCTCAGTATATTGCCCCTTATTGTTAAACCCCAGAATCAGCACTTTAGTGTGCTGGCGAAGCATCTGAGTTGTCGCTAAGCTATCTTTATTAGTCAATCCAAGACCAATTAAAGCAACATCAGGCTGGAGAGTTTTGACCTGATGTTGGGCAGTATCACTATCCATGGCAATACCCACAATCTCTAGATCTGCCTGTGGCTCTAGCGAAAAGCGTAGCATTTGGCAGATCGTATGCTGAGCATCTACCACAAGAACCCGAATCATTTACATCGCCCCATTTGCTCTATTCACCAATTTATTGAGCAACAGTAAACTGTTGCTGGTTAAGGTAAAAATATTGCCCTTTTTTAGCCATCAATTCTGAGTGGGTTCCTTTTTCCACTAAAATCCCTTTATCTAGGACAAGGATTAGATCTGCATTGCGGATGGTTGAAAGACGGTGGGCAATGACAATTGTTGTTCGATTCTGACGAATTTGATTGAGATTAGTCTGAATAATACTTTCAGATTCAGCATCAAGATTGCTGGTAGCTTCGTCAAGAATCAATAGTCTAGGATTACTCAGCAGGGCTCTTGCGATCGCAATTCGCTGGCGTTGACCACCAGATAAAAGCCCACCGCCTTCTCCAATCTGTGTTTCGTACTTCATTGGCAACTCTTGTATAAAAGAGTCAGCCCCTGCTAATTGAGCAGCATTAAGAATATTATCTAGTGTGGCGTTAGGATGGCCAATGCTAATGTTTTCACGAATAGTGCTGCCAAACAAAAAGGTGTCTTGATCTACTACGCCAACTTGTTGGCGTAGTGACTTCAAGGAGATGCTAGTAATATCATAATCATCAATTAAGATACGGCCTGACCTTGGCAGATATAGACCTAATATCAACTTAGAAATTGTCGTTTTCCCTGAACCACTACGTCCCACTAAAGCAATGGTCTGGCCAGGCTCAGCAGAAAAACTTAAATTCTCTATAGTATTAGCTTCACTCTCGACGCTATAACGGAACGTAACCTGCTCGAACCTTAGAGCCCCCTGCAATGGTGGAATGGGATGACGAATTTGGTTTTGCCATTCTTCTTCAGGTGCTTCATTAATAACATCATCAAGTCGCTCGGTGGCCACAAATATTTCTTGCAAATCATCCCATAAACCAATTAAGCGTTCAAAAGGGCTAAGCACATTGCCTAATAGCATATTAAATGCAACCAATTGCCCAATTGTGAGTTGATCTTGAATCACTTGCCAGGCTCCAAACCATAGCAACACAGATGAAACTACGGCATCTACTGTATCGGAAAAAACACCTAAATAAATATTAAATAACCTGCCTGAGAAATTAATCTTTATTGATGTATTGAATAAATCTTCCCAGCGCCAACGAACGGTCCTCTCAATCCCCATTGATTTAATAGTATTAATGCCAGTTAAAGCCTCTATTAGATAGCTTCGTTCAGCTGTTTTTGCATTAAAAATTAACCGTGATATTCGTCGTAGTATTGGTGCTGAGATTAGAGTGATAACTAAGTAAATGGGAACAACTATTAGACCTAAAAGTGTCATCTTCCAATTGTACCAAAGCATAAACCCAGCATAGATAAAGACGGTAAACACATCTAGCAATACACTTAAAGCTTCCCCTGTAAGAAACCGTCGAATTTTTCTTGCTTCCTGAATTCGTGAGGTGATATCTCCCACATACCGTGATTCAAAATAGCTTAATGGAAGTTGGAAGGTATGGTTGATGAATCCAACAACTAGCGACAAATCAATTTTGTTACCTGTATGAGATAACAAATAGCGTCGCAAGCCAGATAGGATGACTCGTAATACGCTGAAGATCAGTAAGCCTATGCCAACTGCAGTTAATGTAGAGACACTTCTCTGGACTACAACTCTATCTAGTAATAATTGAGTAAATAAAGGTGTGACCAACCCTAAAACTTGCAAAACTAACGCAGTAAATAGTATCTCTAATAAGACAAACCAATGGGGTTTTAGTAGCACAAAATACTTCCAAAGATTGTGCTTGGCATTTGGGGTTCTTTTGAGAGCAGTAGTTGGTTTCAATAACAAGGTGTAGCCGTTCCAATTTGCTTCAACTTCTAGTTGGCTAAGAGTTCGGCGGCCTATAGCTGGATCTGCTATAAATACTGACTTTCGAGTAATCCGATAAACAACAACAAAATGATTTCCTTGCCAGTGAATAATTGCAGGTAATCTTTGATTTTTTAAGGCATTGAGGTCAGCTTTAACGGGTCGAGGTGAAAAACCTATATGCTCTGCAGCAATCATTAAACCGCGAATAGATGAGCCATCTCTATTGACATTGGCTAAGCGGCGAAGATGATTCAAACTCAACTGTTTGCCCCAGTATCGACCAATCATCACTAAGCAAGCCACCCCACAATCTGCTGCACTTTGCTGTTCAAAAAAGGGAAACTGTCCCGTCACACGTTGCCACCAGTGTTTTAATTTCACCGTTGGTGAGGGAAAAAGAGCTTGGATTTTTTTGGGCCTTCGATTTAGCTGAGTTTGAAGTGAGATAGAAACAGGTGTAGCCTGTTGATAAGTTTCTGAACTATTAATTTCTCTATTTGCAGAGTTAAGAGTACTATTTTCACCCGTTGTATAAGAATGTTTGAGTTTGACATTTTGCCAATCCGCATCACTCAGACAATATAGTTCAGCCGTATGAATAACTTTCCACTTCCCGCCAATCTTAAATTGTGAGGAGAGGGCCAGATTACCTGCTGTTATGATTCGGCCAGAAGTATGTCGAAATTGTCCGCAACGGACCAGCCACATGTGTTGATTTTGTAAAAAATCAGGCAGTGTTTTACCAACTTCAAAGTGATATATTTCAAATTTTGAAATCGTATCTAAGAGGTGTGCTCGCGTCAGCTCGGCAAACTCTTTAAGCTGTCTACAAATCAACAATAAATCATGGCGAATAGCGTGTTGATAGAGTTGATTTTTAAGATGGGGATATTGATTGATTAAAAGTAATAAACATTGCTCATTACAGTAGTAAATTTTGAGTCCTATCGATGCTCTGACTGCAAGAGGGGAAAAAAACTTATCTGGGAATAGAGTTGAAGCCCCAAAAAAATCTCCAGGACCAAGGGTTATGATCAAATTGTCTGCGCTATCCAAAAGGCGGGCTTTACCAGCAAGCACGACAAAGATGCCAGGTGGGCTATTGGCTGCATACCAAAATTTTTCTCCTGTTCTAGGTTCAAGATGCTCTCCATGCTTCAATATTGAAGAAAGATCATGGGCTGACAAAGTTGTCCCAAAAGCATGAGATAGGAGTTGAATCAAATCTGAGTGGAACTGAGCCATAACTATTGATAGTCTTGACGTTGCTCAAAAGCTTGATCCAACAAAAAATTCTCAGTTTTCTTTTCAGCAATAGAGGCAGGTAAGAGGTCTTGAATACTAATAGTAAGCGCTTTACTTTTACTCGGTTCACTAGACGTCTTCTTGCTATTAACTCGATATGGACTGGATACCCCCATCTCCTTCAGCAACCGATTAATGTGGCGATCACTAATCTTGATGCCAATTTCTTCAAATAAATGCTTTTGCAACCGCTTAGCAGTCCATTTTTTAAATGAATATCCGAAATTTTGTGGATTTTGGCCAATCACTTCTTGCAATCGTTGAAGATAATCAGCCGTAATTTTTTGTGGACGACCCACCGGGCAACTGGACCATACATCAACTTTTCCCATCTCTGACATAGCTATCCAGTATCTGGCTGTCTCAGGTGAGCATCCTAATTCTCGACATATTTCTTGTCGAGATTTTCCCAGTTTGCTACGGATCATGATTTCTAAGCGACGCCGGAATTCTGGGCGATCAGATTTGAGTTGAGCTTCTTTCCAGAGTGCCAGCAACGGATCTAATGCAGCGCTGTGATCTTTTGAGATGGAGTTCTGATCTGAAGAATCCATAGAATAGATTAAAGCAAGATATATGAAGACATATTACATATAATTTAGTCTTCACAAAATATTCTGCCTTTTCTCTCCAAGTGTTGTCAAGCCAAATAGTTCAAACACTTATTCTAAATCAGCAAACAGGCTAAAACCTGAATGGATACAAACTCTTATACTGATGTTTCACTGGAAGCCAGCTACAATTCCCAAGATATTTTGAAGTCAGTCAACAATATTTAGAGTAAATAGTAAATAAGGCTTTGAAATAGTTAATTATTTTTATTTTTTAACTAAAAATAAGGTGTATTCGGAGTATTTTGAAGACTTCTTATTAAAGATATTATGTCTTTTAAAAGTTTAAAAAATTGTGAAGATCCTCTATTTGTACATAAATTATCAGTGATAATTTCCTTAACCTAAAATTTACTTCAATGTTTGAGCTATTTGTTTACTTCGTTAAAGCATGACTTCGCTTAATAAATTTGAGCGTTTGAGTCTTGGGTTGAGTTATTTCTGAAAGAGTGAGGTTTAGCGAATACGAAAAAATAACAAATAGGATCCACAGTTGTCTAGGTTTTTTATAAGCACTTACGGAAATTGCTTATAAGAGACTTCCAGTAAATCTAGAACATTAGAACTCTGTATTTTTGCGAATTCTCAGAACTGTATTTAGAGCATAGCTTTTAGCTATAGATCTTGATCTTTTTGAATAATGTAGGCTAATTGTCTTTGGTAATATCAGTTTTTTGGTCTCTAGTTATTTGAAGAATTTTAAGTTCTGAGACTGCTTTGTTCTTTAGCTACTAGATGTCAATCATCTTGAGATATCTTTGAGGCTGAAGATGAGTTGACTCAAAAGCACTTCTATGATGCACAGAAAAACCCAAAAATTCAGAGAGTTCTCACCACATTAATCGCCCTAGCAATCTAACTAAAAGGTTAATTAAGGAAATGGAAATTAAAATTAATGATCTAAAGCCACTTGGCGCAGATTTATTGTCTGGTTCCGAGAGCATTATGGATAACCTGCGTGTTCTTTCTGAAGAGGAATTACATATTTCTGGAGGTGGTCGCAAAGGAAAAAATGGTAAAGGAAAGGGTAAAGGCAAAGGCAAGGGTAAGGGCAAAGGTAAGGGCAAAGGCAAGGGTAAGGGCAAAGGTAAGGGTAAAGGCAAAGGCAAGCGCTACTACTATAAATGGTAGTGATAGGCTTCTTTCAGAAGTCACGATAGGGAATAGATCTTCTTTATAATCTTTTCTCTCTATCACTAGTTTTGCCGCATAATACAGATAGTCCCGTGAGAAACTCAAAGGTTTCTCACGGGACTAAGGTAGCAAGATCATTAAATCTCTATAATTCTTAGTATTAGTACTTTAATATAAAATCACTCACTCATATACCACACTTTTAATGATAAGAAGGTTTACTAAATTCTATTTACTATGCTTTAATTCCTTCTCAATTCTATATTGGTGTAAGAGCTGTCTTTTATGAAAGACCTATTTTGCTATTGTATATTCCATCAGTGGATCGATAGAATTGCTTTATCTAATTAAAGAAGAATACAAATGTTGAACCATAACTAACGATGCTGTTCATTAAAGTCATTGGCTATGGGATTAATTTTAAGTTCTAAAAATGTAGTTGATTACTTGAAGCAGCACAATATCTATTCTCAAGATTTTCAACCTGCTTTTTCGGTAACTATCAAGGAAAGTAAAAATTTCAATATAGTCGTAACGTCAACCACACATAAAAATTTTATAGTCAAGCAAAATCGAGTCGATCGCAAAGGACAAACTTCGGGAAACCTCTTGAGTGAATGGATCTTTCAAGAGCTAATCAATACCTTCAGTAATTTAGCTTCAATTCAACCTCTAGTTTCTGAAACAATACTGTTTGATCGAGCTAATTCTATTATTGTGTCAGTTTTCTATAATGAATATGTTGCTCTTGATGATTATTACGAAACTCACCAGAGCTATCACCCCAAGATAGCCAACAGAGTTGGTATGAATTTAGCCAAAATTCATCGCGCTACTTATCAGCAGCTACAGCACCGAGAGTACTTAGGTCGACACTGTAATCTAGATAGTGCAACAAGACCGCCAGGTTTTATTAGTAATCTAAATAGTTTAAGTCCGAGTATTTTTGGCAAGATTTGCCCTGATGGATTAGATTTCTACAGACTTTACCAACGGTTTCCGAGTCTTCATCAAGCGGTCATCGAACTATACGATCATATACAGCCTGCGTGTCTGGCTCATAACGATCTCACACTAGATAATTTTATTATTGATCCCCAAATCGGGCTTGAGTCAGATGTGGTTCAAATAAGACCAGAACAGGTCAAAATAATTGATTGGGAATTTAATTATTGGGGAGATCCTGCCGACGATTTAGGAATGCTGGTTTCTCAGTATATGGCAGAATGGCTCAATAGCCTCGTTGCAGATCCTAGTCTTGATCTCAATACCACTCTCAGTTTAGCAACTTGCCCCTTAGAAAAAATTACACCCAGCCTTAGAGCATTATTACGAGGATATCTCACGGCCTTTCCTGAGATCCTGAAGCATCGAAGGGATTTCGTCAAAAGGGTCATTCAATTTGCTGGTATTGGGATTATCGGTCGTCTGAGCTATTACGTTGAATATCACTATCCATTTAATAATGAGGAAATATGCAAATTACAAGTTGCAAAAAATCTACTTTGTCATCCAGATAAGTCTTGCAGCACTATTTTTGGCAGTACTGAAGCTGAACTCATGAACCACATGAATCCAAAATCCCTAGCCAGTTTAAAGGCAACGGTCTAGCGCAGCTTGGGAGTGAATAGAAGATAATGGCAATTTTTGAACTATGATTTCAGCATTCAGTATTATGCAGAAAGATTCACTCACTCATAATTCTGACTTTAGACATAAGTTGAAAGAAATTGTTGAAAATATTCAGATTGCATCCGATCTAACTGTTACTTATCAAGGCTATGAACCATTAGAGGTTACATCTGATATTCAAGAGTATTTAAAGCAAGTTCCTCTTTTAGAGCGCAATCAGTATCTAGCAGCTAAATTGCAAAGCTATCTATATAATATTTTCAGCTTTGACCCTAAATCGGAGACAAACTCTAACTTAGAGACGATCGATGATACTGAATCAGAGGATTTAGACGATGGTCAAGCTATGGCTAACTATGTTAAAAAGTGGTCTCGAACAAATTTCTATCAAAAGCTTACTCAAAGCAATCATGGTCTAGGTTACAGTGATCCTAATTGGTTAGTTATAAAACAAGAGGCTAACGGTTGGCAGATCACCAAAAATGATTTAACCTTGCATATTCAACCAGAGATGCATCTTGTTAAGCCTCTTGAGGTAGTGCATCCAGGTCAATATATTGCAATCAAAATGCCATCAAATTTAGTAGATCGTGGAAAGTATATTGCCGTGGGAGACGCTGGCTTGATGAAGACTGCTGACTCCTCCCAAACTGTAACGATTGCTCAACTGTATTTTAATGTGAGTGCTGAAGGTGCAGTATTTCTAGTTGATAATTTGACTCAAAAACTTAATGCAATTAAAATTCCTTTCGAACTCAATGTTACCTATGATGAGGAAGAATTTGACAACTTTGATGATGCAGTCTTAGATTTTCAGAGTGGTGATTTCAACCAAGCATATCCAATCGTTAGAACTATTTATAACGAAGGTCAATCTTACTTCAAGCCAGAATTGCCTTTCTTTTGTAAATGTCTTGCCTCTGGATTGGGATTAGCAGAGAAACCTCGATCCCCAAATTTTGAGCAAGAAAATATTGGCCAGCATTATTCTGGGATTATTGCTAAAGCTTTGGTAGAGTCATGGCAACGAGATCAACAATTATGTACAGATAGATTAGATTTCGTTCTACAGTATGTATCTAAGATGGGAGTTGATCTCGATCATCTTTATCTCAATCCTGACTCGATAGACATCTATGAGGCTAATTTTGTATAGACGTTTTTTTGAGGGTGTTATTTATGCATAAAATCTATAAAATCTCTATAAAGTCTATTTTAGGATGCATTATTCATTAATGATAAATAGTCTGTCTACCCTGCTAGAGAGATATGATATTCATATATCACCATATATATTTCAATCTTTGTAAAAATGCCTATTGAACCCTGGTTTCCTCTTGCTATCTATTACGCAGATTTAGCAAACTCAGCAGCAAAAAAAGAGTCCCTAGTCTCTGCAATTTTGGAACTTGAGCAAAAGGGGCATGAAAGGCGGATAGATTCTGAGATTGCCTGGACTGGTGATTTCCACGGCGTTGGACGAATCCATGAAGATTCTCGCTTTGCTTGGATCGTCGATCAGATTGAAGCTCATACTCTAAAGTACCTTGAAGAGTTGGGAATTGATCTGAGCAAAATTGATTTATATATCCAACGAGCTTGGCCAGTTGTTTCCCGTCAAGATCAAGCAGTCCCTCCCCATGCTCACGAGAACGCACATGTAAGTGCCGTTTACTATGTGTCTGTCCCAGAAAACGGCACTATCAAATCTGGTGCCTTCACGATTTACAACGAGGCTAACATGAACGAAATTATTGCGGGTATAGGAGGAGATCATACCAACGCCATTAAAAAGAGAAATCCTTTCAATTATGAAGAAGGATATTATGCTCCTAAAGAAGGACGGTTGTTAATCTTTCCCTCCCAACAACGCCATGGTGTGGAAGCGAATGAAACGGGAGAGCTAAGAATCTCTTTATCCTTTGATATCGTTATTACCTCTGCAGAGAATGGAGATCCTGGGCTGCATGAATTTTTATCTCCCCCCCCAAGCCAGTGGAAAAAGTTTGGCCAAAAAGCTAAATCTTGAGGAAGCATAAATGTTCATATTTCATATAAATTCATCCAAGGAGTCAATAAACTCCAGGAATTATTCTAAGCTACTTAACAACAAAAAAGACAAAGTTTAGGGTACAGCATGGTGGCTTTGGTCAACTTGGCTAACCACACCTGCCAATTTCTGATAGTCCGAAAGACATGTATGCTCTTAACCCTTGACTTGAAATTCACCCGTTGATGTTCTCCACACCTCACTGAGGACTTGGCCACTTTTTGCCGCTTTGCATTGGATATGAAGTGGCATCTGCCCTGCCGCATGAGTCGAACAGCTCAAACAAGGGTCAAAGGCCCGAATGCCTGCTTCGACTCGATTGAGCATCGATTCAGGGATATCAGGTCCATGAAGGTAGTGACGAGCGATCTGGGCAACGGTGCGATTCATCGCCAGGTTATTTTGACCCGTGGCGATGATCAAATTGACGGTTTGGAGTAAGCCTGTTTCATCCACCTGATAGTGATGAAACAAGGTCCCCCGTGGTGCTTCACTCACCCCAATACCATCTAATTGATTGACGTCTGCCTGGGCTCTAAGGGGAGGTTTGCAGAGTTCTGAATCCTCTATCTTCTGCTCAATGCGCTCAATACAAGCCAAAATCTCGATTAAGCGGGCGTAGTGATAGAAAAAAGAAGATGTAACGGTCCCATTGCCACGCTGTCGGAATTCCTGTAATTCCTGGTCGGCTAAGGGAGTACCCATGCGATCGCAGACGTTCAGCCGCGCTAAAGGTCCCACCCGATACATGCCACTCTCCAAATGGCACATTCCCGGTGACTGCTCAGGATAACCCAAAGGCCGATAGTAGGGGGACTTCAGATAAGAATCAGCCTGGACCGCTTCACCAATAAAGGTATGGAATTGGCAAGGATCAAGGTGATCGGCGATGATATTGCCTGCACTATCCACAAACCGCAGGCAGCCATCGTAATGTTCCCAGATTCCCTCTGCACTGATTAACCCCATAAATAAGCTGGGGAAATTACCAAAAATCCTAGCCTCACTTGCATGTTTATCCAACCAATCTTTAAACCGATTGAGGGTTGAAAGGGTAGTTGATCTGACCTCTGGTAACCCTACTCGGATCTGTTCACGCCCCTGGTCGGTGACAGCCGACCGCACGCCTCCTGGCACGGCCCAAGCAGGGTGAATTTTTTGCCCCCCAAAATGCTGAATCACCTCCTGGCCAAACTGTCGCAATCGGATACCACTACGGGCCAGTTCCGGCTCTGCGGCCATCAGGCCAAATACATTCCGCTGGGCCGGATCGCTCTCCCACCCCAAAAGCAGATCGGGGCTACTCAGGTGAAAAAAGCTCAAGGCATGGGACTGAATAATCTGACCTAAGTTCATTAAACGGCGTAATTTCTCAGCCGCTGGGGGAATATGAACCGCCAGAATCTGGTCTCCGGCTTTTGCAGACGCTAGGAGGTGGCTGACGGGACAAATCCCGCATATGCGAGGGGTAATCCCCGGCATCTCCCAAAACGGTCGTCCTTCGCAAAACTTCTCAAATCCCCGAAACTCCGTCACATGAAACCGCGCATCCGTGACTTCACCCGCATTATCTAGGTAAATCGAGATTTTGGCATGGCCTTCAATCCGCGTTACGGGATCAATAATGATTTTCTGAGCCATCGTCTTTGAATTTTGAGTGTTGTTCGCGAAGCGTCTCCGTAGGAGAAATTCAGAGTTTTGAGTTTGCTTAATCCCTATGGCGGATGTAGGAAGTGTTGTTCAATCGTTAAATGTCTGGAGGGTTGTGAGCCAGCTAACCACTACACCAGGCATCATATTCTCGATCTTTGAAGGCTTCTGGATACTCCTCACGGAATGCTTCAAAAGCGGTTTTTTCCAGCTTTTCATCTCGCTGGTGAGCGGCTTCCGCTTGGATCGCATCAACGGCTTGCCATGCTTGTTGGCAGACTTTTGAGTCTGGCCCCTGCTGCTGACACACCGCATGAGCATCGGCTATCAATTGTTGCGTTTTTTGAGCAAGTGCCACCTCCAGCGGATTTTCCAAAAAGTCACCTTGATCTAGGATGTCGGAAATAGAGAGAATGCCCAGGAGACTCCACTGGATAATGGGTGCGGCATGAATACCTGTGGTGGTCAATAATCGGGCTGCATATTCGATCCCAAGTTCCGGGTTGAGAACCAAACAAGGCTTTGTCATAATTTCGTAAACTCTCGCCCGCCGTGGATCGCGACCAAAGGCTGTTATCTTAGCGACAATATCGAACGCCGTCACGATGCCGTAGGCATCTTGCTCATGATTGCGGTCGACAATGAGGGCATGTATCCCATGTCGCCGCATCAAGCGGACGGCCTCAGCAACCTTGGCCGAGTTCCGAATTTTGATAACCTCCGTGGTCATGATGTCTGCAACTTTCATCATGGATGGTTCTCCAATCGCTTATTCAACTCCTCTCAAGGCTTAACCGACTGGTGTTTCCTGGGTCAGGCGAGGCTTCATCACCCGTGATTTTCCCCAGTTCCAGAGGGCACCTAACCCCAAGAGAACAATGACAAAGCTGACAATTCCGTTTATCAGGGGAACGGTAGTGAGTCCTATGAGAATGATTACCCCCATCAGAAAGGGGATATATCTATTCACTGATTTATTCAGATTGAATTGACTGAATAGCCAGCGCCCCCCCATATCGCTGATTAACACGGGGGCAATCAGGCTTGCAAAGCTGCCAATGCTGACCCATAAGGCAAGATTGGCAAGTGTACCGACTCCCAGAATCGGCCAGGCTAATCCTTGGAGGGTCAGGATCAGAAAAATAAATAGCAGAACGGTGAGTATTGCGATCGCAATACTCCCTACCCCCACAACCAAACTGGTGACAATGCCCCAACCGAAGGTTCTCAACGGTCGAGTCTGAATGATCTGTGTTAACCCTTCCGTCCATCTTGGGAGAGCCCAGAGCAACGCACACCCCACCAAACCGATGGTGAACAACCGTTGAAGTTGGCGCAGCACGATGTCCGTCGGATTGGCAGGAGGCGGTTCCCATGCCGGAATCTGTTGATGAGTGGTTTTACCTGTCACTTGAGACCTATCACTGAGGTTGGCAGCGGTTGGCGATTTATAGGTCAACCGACCTTTGATTTGGGCAGAATCCGTTAACGTTAATCCTGCGGGCACATCAGGTATCTCAATACGAGGACCGGGTCCAAACAAGGGTTGCCAAGGCTGGTACTCTCCGACGGTAACAACCATATCTTGACCTACTGTCCCTTTCAAGGTCAGTCCTCCTGTACCGCCCACGACGTCTTGATCGATCGTTCCGGCTAAAAGTGCCTGACCACTGGCAACCGTGAGGGTACCACCGATGGAGGTTTGGGGCTGACTTTCCAGGCTCAGTCCTGCTGCAATCATGTCATCCTTCACCTGAGCCTGATTGTTAAGCAGCAATGCCTCTCCTGCAATCCGAGCATCGTCCATGACCGTTCCGTTCATCACCACAGTTTGGCCTGCCGCCATCAAATCTCCTTCGACTGAGCCGTTGAGGGTGATATAAGTGCCTGCTAGAATGGCGTCTCCTTTCACTGTGCCCTCAATCTTAATCTGGTCACCCGCAAAATAAACATCCTTCTCAACGGTGCCTGTCAGCGTAACCGTATCTCCTGCTGCAAAAACATTGTCTTCTAGGATACCGTCAAGTGTGATTCGGTCCCCGGCTGCGTAATAGTTGCCTTGAATGACCTCTGTAGCCCCTACCGTGATCTGATTCTCGGTCACGAAATTGGGTGATCCAACCGCAGAGACCGCCAACAAAAAGGGGGCAATGACCAGAGCCATTAGGAATAACAGCACTTGCCTAAGATATGTTCTCGATGGTTTGGTTCGCATCTGAGGTACCTATGCTGAAAGAGATGAGGGTGTTTGGCCTAGTGGCTAGCTAGCCCTGTTCAATGCAGTTTGGGCTTCGTAAGCTTCAATTACATCCCAGGCCACAGCGCATTCTTGTGAAATCTGAGTTTGCGGGTCACCACAAATGATCCGGGCATGCTTTAAAGCGTCTTCAATTTGTTGGGCCAGCCAATCGGTTGGGGGGTTCTGCCTCCCATCGGTTTTCATGATCAAGTCAGTCACGGATACAATACCTAAGAGCTGCTGTTCATCAATCACAGGGGCTCGTTGAATGCCTGCTGCTGCAAACAATTGGGCTACTTCTTCCAAGGTGAGATCAGGATGGGCCGTAATACAGGGTTCGCGGACCAATGCTTGAATGCCAATTTCATGGGGCTCTTTGCCAACGGCCATGACTCGGTAGACAATATCCCGCTCAGTGATAATACCGTAGGCAGTTTGCCGCTTGGGATGCTCAACAATTAGGGAGCGGACTTTATGATGCTGCATCAGGGCGATGGCTTGGGCCACCGTCGCAGCATCCTGGATCACGATCACCTCTTGGGTCATAATGTCTCTGACTTTGAGCATCGTTATTCTCCTTGGTATATTCACAATTACAGGGAACTAAACAATCGCCATTGACAGTCTGCCGGGATTAGGGTTAACCGAATTTGAGCAGATCATGGCCTTCGAGCTGTGGTCTGTCTCCCCGCAGTAGCGCCTCTAGCGCAAACCGGATCCGAGAGGCCGACGGCGGACAACCCGGTAAATAGAGATCGACGGGGATAATGGCATGTACAGGTTGCACCCTATCGAGTAAGGGTGGCACAATTCCCTCTGCTGCTGGAAGCTGGGGGAATAGATCGGCAACATCTATGTAGGACCGTTGAAGTACCGCTTCTACCGTTGCCGAAACATTTCGCAATGCCGTAACATTTCCGGTAATGGCGCAGTCGCCAAACGCAATGAGGTAATGGGTGCGATCTCGCACCTTGCGAATCATCTCCAGATGGTCTGTATTGGCTACTGCCCCCTCCACTAAAGCCACATCCACCCCCTGGGGATATTGCTTAGCATCCATAAAGGGGCTGTAGACTAAATCCACCTGCTGAGCCAACTCAAATAACCACTCGTCAAGGTCTAGGAAAGACATATGGCAGCCTGAGCAGCCCCCTAACCAAACTGTTGCTAGCTTTAGTTTTGTCATCCTTTCTCCGCATAATCAAAAGATAAGTAGTTTTGAGTTTTGAAGGTTGAGTTTCGAATGCAACTGTTGAACAAGCAGTCGGTCTTAAAACTCAAAACTCAAAACTGATTCCTTCTTTCTGCACGCTCCTTGTTTTTTCCACTGACTTACTGTTGAACCCACTCCCGCTTAGTTCTAGCTGTAGAAATAAACTCAAGTTGAGCACGATGGTGCTCCATTTCAGCTACAGTGGAGCCGCGACGGAAGATTGATCCTGTGGGGCAGGCATTGACGCACTTACCACAGGACGTACAGCTAGTGGCTTCTCCCCAGGGCTGATTCAGATCTGTAATGACATGGGAGGTACGGCCCCGACCTGCCATATCCCAGGTATGTGCACCTTCAATCTCGTCACAGACCCGGATACAACGGGTACATAACACACAGCGGTTGTGGTCAACGCCAAATTGGGAATGGGAGATATCAACGGAGCGATCGGGGAATTGATAGGCAAAGCGCACATGATCGATTCCCATCTCAATCGCAAGATCTTGCAACTCACAGTGGTTATTGGAGACGCACACTGCACAGATATGATTACCCTCAGCAAACAACAACTCCACGATCATGCGCCGATAATTGTTTAACCGTTCCGTCTGGGTTTGAACGACCATTCCCTCTGCCACGGGGGTGACGCAGGCTGGTAACAGCTTAGAACTTCCTTCCACCTCTATGAGGCAAAGTCGACAAGCTCCCCATGAGGCAACGCCCTGTAAGTAACATAGTGTGGGGATATGAATGCCCGATGCTGCCGCAGCCTCTAGGATCGTCTCCTCTCCACGAGCACTGAGCAGTTGATCATCAATCTTGAGGGTTTTAACAGCCATAACTCGTACAGATCATCTCTAAAAACAAGAAAGTTTTGAGTTATAAATTTTAAGTTTTGAGTCGAAATACCACTCAAAACTTAAAATTTATAATTGATACAATGCCTGCTCCTCATAAAACTAGCGTGTTATCAACCCCGCACTTATGGGCATAACTCTCGCCTGAGCGTTAGAAAATATAGCAATACTATGAGTTGCGCCATTTGTGTGATAGGTCAAGGTTCTACCAGGAACTTTCCTTGTTGAGATCTTGATCGGCTGGATCACCTTCGAAAGGTTGCACACCCACCTCAGGATAATCATCATGGGCGGGACTAAAGATACGAAGGATAGGCTGGGCTACATATTGCAGCAGACGTCGAACAGTCTTAACTAAGGATTGAATGGATAGCGGTTTAACCTTGAGTATTGTCATGAGCGATCGCCCTCAAAACTTTTATCTGTAAAATTTGAGAGAAATATGCCAATCTTCAGGAAATGGAAGATTTACCCTCTCAATTTGAGGCTATATAGACAATATGAGGATACTGTGAGCCTTGAACTCACAGAGTTTAGATATGTAAAAGTTTTGAAAGACCTACCCCATAGCGGTTCTTGAGAACCGTTGTGATCCTCTCCAGGAACTTCCGAGCTACGAAGAGTTAGAGGAATGGAGTGCTACCTTAATTTTCCTCGTCTTGTTGATCCATTTCAAGACGTTGCTGATAATCTTCAGCAGATTCAGGTCTGAGCTGCCACGGATGGTGATCGCGCCACTCCAATTTCGGTGTTGTCCGCACTGCCTCACCATCCGCAGCAGAAATCCCGACGGCCTTTTGCAAATCTTCTGTCACACTTTGATCTGGCGTGGGAGTCTGGCCGCCAACGGCTTCTTCTCCTACTACTTCTGCCTGATACCCATCATCATCCAAATCACCACCCGTGATTTCAGCACTGGCCCTGGCAGCTTGCAAGTCCGCAAGCGTTTTTCCCATACTGGTTGCTTGCCCACTGAGATCATCAACAAATAAATCAGCATTTTCTGCATTGGCTAAATCTGCCAATAAAAGCTCTTCCATCTCAGCGTTCCCCTGACGGTCAGTATCCTGTTGATCTGAAGAAGCTCTGTCTGAAAAAGATGCGTCCTCCATAATCTCTCCTGCTAAAACTGATCTAGAAACATTTGTCTATTAAGCATCCACTACCCACTTCAATTCTAAACTCTTGCTGAGGTTGGAAGAGTATTGGGTATTTCTCTGATTATCGATCAGCAATGACAACAGAGCAAATTCTATAAGCCATCATCGTCAGGGGATAAATCCTGCACGAGCGTTAAGTACTCATCTTTGAAGAATCGTAGTGTACTCAGAACGGGATTGGGGGCAGATTGTCCCAAACCACAAAGACTAGTCTGCTTGACCATTTCGCAGAGCTGATTGAGTTGGTCTAACTCTTCCAGTCGAGCTTGCCCGTTACGAATTTTGGTGAGTAACTGATGAAGCTGTACGGTTCCTGCCCGGCAGGGAATGCATTTGCCGCAGGATTCTTCCATACAGAACTCCATGAAGAAACGGGCTACATCCACCATGTTGGTGGATTGATCCATAACAATCATGCCACCAGAACCCATAATCGATCCCAAACGGGTCAGCGATTCATAGTCCACAGGGGTATCAAAGGCATGGGCAGGAATACAGCCCCCAGAGGGTCCGCCTGTTTGCACTGCTTTTGCAGTGCCGTTGAGGACGCCCCCGCCCATCTGTTCAACGATCTGGCGCAGGGAGGTGCCCATGGGCACTTCAATGAGTCCGGTATTTTGAATTTTTCCTGCTAAGGAGAAGACTTTGGTTCCGTTGCTCTGTTCCGTTCCAATTCCAGCAAACCATGCAGCGCCGTTGCGAATAATAGGCGCGATATTGGCAAAAGTTTCTACATTGTTGATCAATGTCGGACAACCCCAGAGTCCCGATTCAGCAGGATAAGGTGGACGAGGGTGAGGCAATCCTCGTTTGCCTTCAATGGAGGCCATCAGGGCCGTTTCCTCACCACAGACAAAGGCTCCGGCACCAATGCGAAGGTCAATCCGAAAATCAAAGGGTGACTCAAAAATTTGACTGCCGAGTAAACCTTGCTTGCGGGCTTGTCGAATGGCCGTTTGCAGGTGATTGATCGCGAAGGGATACTCACCCCGAACATAGATATAACCTTGGTTAGCGCCGACGGCATAGGCTGCGATCGCCATTCCCTCCAATACCCGATGCGGATCACTTTCTAAGACGCTGCGATCCATAAAGGCACCCGGATCTCCTTCATCACCGTTGCAGATCACATACTTTTGGCCTGGTGGCATCTTGGCGACCGTAGACCATTTTAAGCCTGTGGGATAACCGCCCCCGCCTCGACCTCGCAAACCACTTTGGGTCATTTGATCAACAACTTCACTGGGTGTCATTTCATAGAGTGCCTGGTAAAGCGCTAGGTACCCATCCTTGGCAATATATTCCTTGATGCTGAGGGGATCAATATGACCGCTGTTTTCGAGGACAATGGGGTGTTGGAGCGTGAAGAAGGAGTGATGCTGGGGTTGGTAGGGAGAGGGAGAGGGGAGAGTTGAAGATTGGGATTTGGGTTGGGAATGGGGAGATGGGGGGATGGGGGGCGTGTCTTCTAGGGGATTGGGTTGGAGGGAGGCATGGAAGGATTGGACGAGGGCGGGGGCTTGGTCGGGAGTGACTTGGTCGTAGAGAATACCTGCGGGGTCAAGGCGGACAAGGGGGCCTCGGCTACAGAGCCCCATGCAGCCTACCCCTCGGACTTGAATGGGAGAGGTGAGTGGCTGAGTTGCGATCGCAACTTCGATTTGCTGTTTAACTTCAAGGGCATGGGCAGCAATACAGCCTCCTACGGTACAGCAACGGATGCAGGGAGCGTTGAGGATCGCTTGTTCCTGTTTAGCAAGGGTCTGTAGCTCTTTTAAATCCATTTAGATTGCCGTCTCATATTGAGGTTGATCCATCATTGGCTTAACTTGATTACGCAATGTTTCTGGGGTTTGATCACCGACAACATGGCCATCTAGCACAACGGCAGGGGCACTCCCACAGGCCCCTAAGCATCGAGCGGTACTGAGGGATAAGCGGCCATCCCTGGTGGTTTCCCCAGCTTGAATATGAGCTACCTGTTCGACTGCTGTCAGTAGTGAGGCTGCCTCTTTAACAAAACAGGCCGTTCCCATACAGACCACACAGGTATGGATCCCGGCTGGTTTGAGCGAAAAAAAATGATAGAACGTGACCACACCATAGACTTGACTGGGGGGTAACTTCAAACTGTGAGCAATGTGCAGCAGTACATCTTGTTCCAGGTATCCAAACAACTCCTGAGTCTTATGGAGGACTTCAATGAGTGCATTGGGCTGATATTGATGACGTTTCATCGTTGCCTCTAGCACCCTGAAACGCTTATCTCCACTGGGATGAAGTTTTCCATCCACAATATTTTGACTCCCTTTACTCATATCGTTATTGGACGGTTTAGAGGTTTTGATTCAGAATCCAGGATTGTCCATCATCACTCGTGCTGATGCGGACGAACGATCATCACGGAACAGTGAGCATGATCTGCCACATATTTGCCAACACTGCCCAGGAGAACTTCGCTGAGTCCAGAACGACCACGATGACCCACTAGAATTAAGTCCGCTGATCGGTTTTGGGCAAAATCACAAATGGCCGTACCAGGAGAGCCAGGTTGCTGGATAAATTCAGCTGGAACCCCCGCTTCTCTGGCGATAGCAGTGTAGGACCGCAGTTGGGGCAAGCAATCACTATTATAGGCATTCCACTGCCGTTGCTGGCTGAACAGGATATCATCGCGCAAACTGGGATAGTCATCCAATCTTTGTTGGGGAAATAGACCTGGAACGGTGTTCGAGATGGGAACTTTGGCAACATCGGGCGGCAAAACATGCAGCAGCATCAGCCTTACTGTAGACATCGTCTTCGCTATGTTCATCGCCATCGCAAAGATCGGCTGGTTAATGGCACCCCCATCAATGGCCACTAAAATACTGCGGCATGAAAGCGCCGCTCGCTCCATTTGAGTGGAATTTTCGGTTAAAAGTGCATCAGCCTGTTGTTGGTCTGTCTGTGATGTGGGGTCAGGCTCTGGCACATCTTGGTGGTGGACAATGAGCACAGAACAAGGAGCATTGTGGGTGACGTAGTTGCTAACACTACCCAATAGGAGTTTGCTGAGGAAGTCTCGACTTCTCCGTCCCATGATAATCACATCGGCATTCCAATTCCGAGCTATTGCACAAATCTCCTTGCCTGGAGCCCCGATTATTTGTTGATATCCGGCTGAAATTCCCTTCTGTTTAGCTTGGTTGGCCCGAGATCTGAGTAATTCTAGACCCTTCGCTTTGAAGATATCTAATTCTTTTAGATATGATGTTACAACCCCCGTATGGGATAGGTCATAATCCTCCAATATGCCAGGCATGAGAGCAGAAACTGGATATCCCTCCTCTGAGAGAGAGATGACATGTAAAAACATGAGCTTTGCATGAGTTGCTCTGGCTAGAGTCACGGCTTGAGAAAAGGTTTGTTGACTGGAGGCAGAGTGATCCAGTGCCACCAGGATTTTTGTTAGCATGACAACCTCCCTAAGCATCTAGCCCTGGTTAAGTGATTGCGTATCTGTAGCCTATGACCTCGGTCTCCTTTATTTCTTAAGATGAGGTCCTCATCTGGCCTTTTGAGATCTCCCTGACTAGGGTTATAGAGCAAGATAGTGAGGAAAATATGAGTCTACTGAGTGGGTGATCCTTCAAAGTGTGGATAGGGTTGCAGGTGCGATCGCACCCTTAAGATACCTTCCGTGCCTCTCAGCAGGACTGCATCTCTTGGCAGGACTGTGGTCCTCAATACGCGGGTATATCCTCCCCAATCTTCTAGTAATATTGCTGAGAGGGCGACATGTCCCGTGAACACCTTGCTACTTGGGCAATAACCAGATAGACAAGAAAAAAGATGGGCTGCAAATGATGTATCTCCAGCTC
>JANQPU010000197.1 GCA_028285315.1 Acaryochloris sp. IP29b_bin.176 | reverse complement strand
GAGCTGGAGATACATCATTTGCAGCCCATCTTTTTTCTTGTCTATCTGGTTATTGCCCAAGTAGCAAGGTGTTCACGGGACATGTCGCCCTCTCAGGATCTATCCCCCATATGTCATGCTTTTGCGGAATTTTCTGCTGGCAGATAAGTAAGTGAGGGCATTGCAGCTCAACTATATTTCAGAATGTAACTATAGCTGAATGTCATATATATCAGGGCTTTGAATTGAATTCACCAATCAGATTATGGTTAATGAAATTGTGCCTGATCTACTTACGATAATATTTTGTGACATATAGGCATGCTTTTTGTATTGAGATTCTGAAATTGCTAGTCTCTATACTGAATTAAAAGAATATAGGTAGCTTGCAAAAAGAAGTATTCCTCACACAACCTATGTTTTACATCTTTGTACTATCAAGAAGCCGATAGGTTTGTCTAGAAGCTAGATACAGAGTTTAGAAAGTGGGCTCAAATCTATTCTCGTGAGACTATCGTTCAGCATAAGTCCCCACCTAATACCTGATATATTCTAATGAGCATTAATCGATGGTTTGGATAAACTTATGCATCCATTGATTTATATTGCAAAAATCGCATCATTTTGTAGGAAGCATAGATAGTAAATAAAGAATTAGTATGTATCTCTTATCAGAAGAGTGGGTATCCTGTAATTATCCAGTCTCAATATTATGTTGACAGTATCCAGTGTCTGTGAAGAACTCTTCCGAAAGCTATCAGTTTATTGAAATCTGAAGGTATGTAGAATGGACGATCGCCTCAAAGTACTCGTTGCTATGCAGATGCGCTATAAAGTGCCTCGTCCTCAGGCGACCGTTATGGGAGAAGCGTGGCTACAAGCAAATCCTGGGCAAACTTGGACCACTTTGAATGAGCTACTGAAATCTTCACAAGTTGTCGTGGTAGGTGATCAGTTAGTGTTTGAAGGGGGAGCATCGCAGGTTCCACCCTCACAAACACCAGCAAAGTCCTCTTCGCAAGTATCCTCTGGCAATAAACCCCAGAAAATGTACCGAGGTCGACCAATTTAGTGCGATTTGAAGTTGCTTTAACTCCAGTTCGGGATAAGCTAGAACCCCTATTCTTGCGTAGGCTGAAACCTGCATTCTTTCGTAGAAGAGTCTCAAAAATGGGCTTAACCCGAACTGGGGTTAGTTAGGCTGTAGCTTTTTTGGGAACGTTAGCTGATGTGCGACTTTCTTGAAAGCACTGATATCACGTTGTTCTGGATCACAGCATTCAGCTGGAGGAAACGAGAAATCAAGGGTTACAAGTATTTAGTCGCACATCAGCTAACGTTCAATCATTAAGCTACACCAATCTTGTTCATGATCAGTATGCCGAACCCGCCAGTTGTGGGTATGCAGCATCTCCAAAATCATGGGCCTCTGGGTATCTAGAATGCCGCTGAGGATCCCCCAACTTTTGTCATCCGTGATATCAGCAAATCGGGGTATTAAGCTTAGAATCACATGGGCTAGAATATTGCAGCAAAAGCCTTGAACAGGCTGCTGAATAGATTGAGCAATTTGCTCGATGCTTCCTTCGGTAACCCATAATTGGTCGGAAGAGAAGCCATTTAGATCCCGATTCGCCTGAGTTGCACCAACAGCAAGGGGATCTAGATCGACAGCATAGGCTTTGTCCGCTCCCAAACGGAGCGCTGCAATCGAGAGAATACCTGTCCCACAACCAATATCAGCAACTGTTAGGGCATTTGATTGTTCTTGAATCTGCCGTTCTAAAGCCCGTAAACAGAGCTGGGTCGTTGCGTGAGCCCCCGTACCAAAAGCAACACCTGGATTGAGACGAATCAGAACACGCTCACAGTCTTCGGGAACCTCTAACCATGCAGGATAAATCAGTAACCGATTTCCTACGGCTTGAGGATGCCAATAGTCCCGCCAGTTATGGGCCCAATCTTCCTCTGTAATCAATTGCCAGCTAACATCTGGAGCAGGTTGTTGCACTGATTGAGCATCTCGACGTAAGCACTTAGCAATTTTTTCGAGATCAGGTAATTGGACTCGATCTAGGGATAGATACCCACAAACGGTCAGTTCTTGATTAACCACTTGACTCGCCGTCCCTTGGCATCCTTCTTCTTGTAGCCGCCAAAATAGCAAATCATCTAGGAGTGGCATTCCCACAACCTTAATCTCCCACCATTGGCTAGGTGGTGAAGTCATGGGAGGTGCCGACTGACGTTGTCTGCCCAGTTGGGGATCGGCCATTACTGTAAATTCACAATATAGGCATCCCGAATGCCTTCTACATTTGTGATTTCAGACAGCACCCCTTCCGGTAAGGGATCATCTAGGCTGAGAACCATCACCGCAGAGCCCCGCACCATCTTGCGCCCCACTTGCATACTAGCGATATTGACGTTGAAGCTGCCTAACTGAGAGCCAATTTGGCCAATAATGCCGGGCATATCCCGGTGCACTGTCAACAGCATGTGACGAGTAGGGACAACATTGATGGGGAAATCATCAATGTTGGTAATTCGCAGTTCGTCCTCACCCAAAATAGCGCCAGTCACTGAGCGAGTTTCGGAAGGGCCTTTGGCAGAGAGTTGAATCGATCCTGAATAGTCTCGGATCGAAGCGTCACGGGTTTCAACGACACGAATACCGCGATCTTTGGCTTCAATTCCAGCATTTACATAGTTAACCCGCTCTCTTAGGGCAGGGGATAGGAGACCTTTGAGAGCGGCAACGACAATCGGCTGGCTATCGTTTGAGGCTAGTTCACCTTGCAGCCGCACATCTAACGATTCAATCCGACCACCAGCGAGTTGACCCACTAGATTGCCCAAGGTCTCGGCTAAGAGCATGTAGGGCTTAAGTTTTTCCAATACATCGGGATGTAAGCCAGGGATGTTCACTGCTGAACGGGCAGGTAACCCTAAGAGGACATCGCGAATTTGTTCAGCGACATCCATCGCCACGTTGGTTTGTGCTTCTTCAGTTGATGCTCCTAGGTGCGGGGTTAAGATGATGTCTTGTTCTAGGTGGCAAAGGGGAGAGTCGCCTAAAGGTTCACTGGCATAGACATCCAAGGCGGCGGCAGCGATTTGTCCAGATTCCAGGGCGTTGGCGAGGGCCTCTTCGTCGATGATGCCGCCCCGAGCACAGTTGATAATGCGGGCGGTGGACTTCATTTTGCTGAGGGTCTTAGCATTGATCAAATTTTGGGTTTCAGGGGTTTTGGGTAAATGTAAGGTAATGTAGTCTGATTCTTGGAACAAGAAATCCAACTCCACTAACCGACAGCCTAGCTGTTCTGCCCGTTCTTGGGACAGAAATGGGTCGTAGGCTAGCAGCTTCATGCCCATTGCCCGGGCAACTGTGGCTACGTGGGAGCCAATCTTACCCAGTCCTACAACACCTAGCGTTTTTTTATAGACTTCTACGCCAGTGAATTTTTTGCGCTCCCATTTGCCCGCCTTAACAGACTGGTTGGCATCGGGAATATGGCGAGAGAGGGACAGCATTAGGGCTAAGGCATGTTCTGCTGCAGCGATAGTGTTCCCTTCTGGAGAGTTAACCACCACAATCCCCTTACGGGTGGCCGTGGGCACATCCACATTATCGACCCCCACACCGGCTCGACCAATAATTTTGAGCTGAGTGGCTGCTTCAATCACTGCTTCCGTGACTTGAGTACCCGACCGAATCATCAGGGCATCGTACTCAGGAATAATTTGGATTAATTCTTCTGGAGAAAGCTTAGTCTTTACATCGACCTGGGCAACTTGACCCAAAAGGTCAATGCCAGAGGGGTCAATGGGATCCGAGACAAGAACCTTGGGCATAACAGGAAAGGAGAATGAAAGTTCACAGTGATGAGCAGAGCGGAATTAACTCGTTTCTGACACCTCAGTTCGCCATTCTACAAGAACCCCGAGGGAAGAACTAGGGTAAAAAAGATAAAGCTGGTCAACCCGAAATATTATTCCTTCTCCAGCACATCGGCAAAGGCTAAATTCTGGGACGCCAACACAAATAAGGTGGTGGGTAAGCCCATAGTTCGGGTTTGTAAATTCTCGTAATATTCGCTAAATTGTTCGTCTGGGCGAGCCATCCCTAGAACAACTAGATCAGCTCCTTTGGATGAGGATTTTAAAATTTGAGAAAAAGGGCGCTCATTAGCGATGATCACTTGCGAAACAGCCCGAATCCGCAGCCGTTTGACCACATCATCTAAATTTCGTTGAGCAGCTTGGGCTGCCGATTGATCAGGCACCACTAACTTTAACCAAATTTCGGTTTGCCGCCACACCATGCTTGTTCGCAGTAAGTCGGCTAGGATTAGCATTAGTCCGCCATTCTGTTTTAAGCCTCCCCACCAGACATCAATCCGACGACAGAAGTTGGGGAATCGGTTTTGGTGATGATCGTGATATCGGAGAATGGCGACATTCCGTTGGGCCTGATGGAAATGGGCAATCATTTGGCAATAGCGATCGCGACTCGTAACATTTTCCGTATTGCCCAACAAAATGGTGTTGGGAACCAAGGCCCCTAGCCCATAAGCTTCAACTAAACGTTCTGCTCCTCCGAAGGGATCGCTATCGCGAACAAACCGGACCAGGGCTTTAACCCCTTTGCGATCTAAATAATCTTTAACCATCGCTTCCATAGTGGTTTGTTGCGCCACGTCTCTAGCCTCGGCAGGGAGGACACTGGAAACGGTAATCAGGCCACGATTATGGGTGAGGGCGGAGGCCACTTGCACTAGATGCCATCGCCGGGTGGGAATCCCCGATAACACTAAAATATGAGGTCGCCAGTTTTTCGGGTCTGGCGTATTGCTGATTTGAAACAGGCCCATGCGGACTACGGTCATCCATATGCCTCGACGCACATCTCCCCAGGCGCTTTCCAACTGCTGTCGCTCTAGCCATAGGTAGATAGCCAAAACAATCAGGGCTGCAACAATCGTCGCTAGCCCATTGATCAAAAACATAACGGCAATACAGCCTAAGGCACCCATCAAGGAAAAAATCCAGTGGATGCGGAAGGTGGGACGGAAGGAAGGGCTTTGGAGAAAGCTTTCAACCCCAGCCGCCACGTTAAGGACCATATAGGTGGTCAGGAAGAACATACTGAGGACAGGGGCAATCAAGTTTAGATCGCCAATGGAGACGACAGCTAAGGCAATCCCTAAGGTAAAAAGTGTGCCTAGTCGAGGTTCATCTGTGGGGCCGCTACCAATTCCCAACCATCGAAGACTGCGAGGCAAGATGCGATCGCGCGCCAATGCCTGTAACACTCGGGGCGCACCTAAAATACTGCCAATGGCACTGGATAAGGTGGCTCCCCAAACGCCAAGCAAAATGGCATCGCCCCAAAAGGCAATTTTGCGCATCACTAGGGGATCACTCATTAAGGTGGCTGAATCCGCCCGCATGGTGAGTAGGATTGGCAACACCATATAGATGACGTATCCCGTACCCACAGCAGCCAATGTTCCTTTTGGAATCGATCGGGCTGGATCTTTCAGATCGCCTGACATGCTGACGCCCGCCATGATCCCAGTGACCGCCGGGAAAAAGACGGCAAAGACTTCCCAAAAACTCTTGGCTTGGGGAATGGCGTTTGCTCCTACTTCGGCTGGAACTTGATGACCGAATCCAAAAGAAATGAGTGAGAGTGTGATCGCAGCCATGATGCCAAATTGGGCTTTGATGGCAATATCGGCAGACTTTAAGGCCAAACCTGCCACCAATAGGGTAGTAATGACTGCCACTAGGGTTTGATTGAGGCTGGGAAAAATACGGACCAGACTTTCGGCAAAACCGATGGTGTACAGGGCCACGGAAACCGCCTGGGCAAAAAATAGGGGGATCCCCACAGCCCCGCCTGTTTCAATGCCAAGAGAGCGGCTAATCATGTAGTAGGCTCCCCCGGTGCGAACGACTTGATCGGTTGCGATCGCAGAAATAGACAGGGACGTCAAAAAGGTGATCGAGGTGGCTAAGGTGACGATTACCAAGGTATTGAAAAGGCCAACATTACCCACGACCCAACCGAAGCGTAGGTACATAATCACGCCCAGGATGGTCAGCAGGGAGGGGGTATAAACGCCTGCAAATGTGCCTAGTCCAGGCGTCTCTTCGGTACTGGCCGCTTGAGCTTTAGACCGACGCAAAGGGAATTTGGGCATAGACAAACTTGCACATGAAGTATCGCGGACCTCAGTTACTATCCCACACTCTTTTGGTGGTGGCATTAATCCTGAGGTGTGTAGCATTGTACTTCGGTTTTCTCTCCCTTAGCTTAGCCAGGTTGCCAGGTGCTATGAAAATGCTGGGTAGCCCCAATCGGCAAATAGGACCATCCTCTAGGCGATCTACTGTAAAAACCCACACCTCACTGGTAAGAGAGGTAACCTTATAAGCCACCGAGAGAATCCAACCTTATCCAGGTTGGTCGAGTCTGGTAGTGCTTATAAGTCTCTCCTAAGCAATTTCGGTAACCTTGGCAAATCAAGCCTGTAGTGGCTATGAGCTAGCTAAGCGGTTTGATGGTTCAGTGGGCTATTTTTGGTCTGCGAGTGATCAGCAAATCTATCGAGAACTGAACCGATTAGAAGAACGACAATGGATCACGGGAGAAGTGATTCCCTAAATAGGTCGTCCTGACAAAAAGTGCTATCACCTAACTGAAATGGGCAAGGTGGAGATGGCTAAATGGATTGCCCAGCCTAGTAAAAGCAGCCGCACTAAGGAAAAAATTCTGGTGAAGCTGTTTGCAGGGGATTTGGTAGAGCCCGAGGTATTACTGGCAGAAATCTGTCGTTACCAGCAAGAGCATAAGCAGCAATTGCAGAGCTATCATCAGATTGAGCAGCAGCATTTTGCTGAGCCAGAAAAATTATCCTGGGGCGCAAAGTATCAGTATTTAACCCTACGTCAAGGTATTCGCTATGAGGTGGATGTGATTGCTTGGTGTGAGGAAGCTTTGGTGTTATTGAAGTCTTGAGATTTTTACCAACGATTCTTACAAATTCAGGGGGCGAAGCTAACGATGTTGGTAAGCATCAGTCTTGGGATTAGCAAGATAGGATAAAAGTGATGTCATTGAAAATAACAAGAAATAGTGGCAGTTAATCCATCCGTTAAAAAATGTCTTCTTACTGAGATTGAACAATTACCTGAGAATCAGCTAACGCAGGTTCTTCAGGTTGTGGGGACGCTGCAAGCCAATGCTCAAAATAGCAAGCTAGAAACTAATACTCCCCCCGATCCCCTTGAATTCTTTATAGGGGCCGTTTCTCTCGGTTTTCTTGCACAGAATGCCGATGCTGAACTCTAACTTTATGGTGACTAAGCTTTTCGTAGATACCTGGGGCTGGTTAACCCTTCATAATCGCCGCGAAAACCAACATGCTGCTGTTGTTGAACATTATCAAAAGATCCGCGGTACGGGTGGACAACTGTACACCACAGACTATGTGTTAGATGAAAACTATCTCTCTACACCCTGGATAACCACTCTAGAGAAGGCTTGCGCTGAGTTTTTGCACAATCTTGCAAGTAAAGATTGATCAAGCTCTGATATGGAATCCCAGTATCATCAGCAAGATGCTTGAAATAACTGATGACTTCCTCTTTTAACCGAATCGTAACTTGCTTCTTTAGTTTTTTTACGTAGGGATTTTTAGTACTCTGTAAGTTAAGATTAGCGACACTACGAGGACTCATTCATGGGATTCATCTGTTGATAGTGGCGGGACAATTTCTGGCGAGCACTCTGGA
>JANQPU010000196.1 GCA_028285315.1 Acaryochloris sp. IP29b_bin.176 | reverse complement strand
CCCGGAACAGCCCATCCATATTTGAACAGTCTGACAATATTAAACTCAGGGACAACGGGTCTGACTTCGCCAATACTCGAATCGTAAAAGCCATGAGTGGCTCCCCAGGCCGTAAACAAAAAGGTGCCTAACCCTAAAAAGATCAGATGATGCCCCAGAATTCTGCCCTGGGTTTCAAAATCGTCCCACTCGAAATGAAATCGCCTGACACCAGGGAACTCGCTATCCGCAAAGTTCTTAGGTCCAGTCACGATATGGTACAAAGCCCCTGACGCAAACACAGCCGCTGCAAACAGGTGAATCATACCAATGGCAAAGTAGATATAGGTGTCTACGATGACACCGCCAGACCCGACCCCAAACCCTTCACGAGCTAATTGAGGAAGGCAAACAAAGTTTTGGCTATATAACGGCAAATCGGGATCGTAGCGAGTGAGTTCATAGATAGTAAAGGTCCCAGCGAAGAAGCACATCGACGCGATTTGGCCGATATGTGCAGCCAGGAATTGGGCACTAAACCCGGTATAACGGGCATTTCCCGCATACCAAGGATAGTTAACCTTTGGCTGTCCATAGGTTTGCATAAAGATTATTCTCCAGACTGACCTTAGATATTAATTGCAACTTATTCTCAATCTAGCAGGCCATGTGATTCGTGAATATGTGAGTTGTAAAAGTCTAAGAAAAGGCGAATAAGCTCAATATTTATTTATATTCTAAAAAATAAATAAGGTTTCAAGGACCTCCATATTGCTTTGCTAGAAAGGTGAGCTGAAAGGTAATCCAAGACCTAGAAACGCTTTTAAATATAGGCTATAGCCATAATGCAAACGTTAAGAAGCTCGCCTCTATCCTTTAAATAAGCCCTTTTCTTGATAATTCAGAATGTAAAAGAATATAAGGGTGTCCCCAGCTCGATCTCTATAAAGTTGCTAGAGAATATGCAAGATTATCTTTAAAAAATCTCAATATGAAAATGACTAATCGACGATATGAATAGTTGTTGGGATTTCCCTCCCCTTTGGGCGACTTATACCAATAAGTCTCCAAGAGTGTAATTTTGATTAGTGACTAAAGTAGGCTAGGAGAGGATTTCACGGATTTGAAAATTACGCTTGCAGGCACAGTTTGGTATTATATGGGTCTTCCTTGAGGGTTGCTTTCCTACCCTGAGTAGTACTGAGCAGCTTCGACTACCTCCCAAGATTGTTGCGGCTATGTCGTCTTACATTGCCAAGACTATTGGCTACAAGTACTCATGACATGTACTTCGTTGTTTTTTCTGGCCACTGGGGTAGCCAGCTATATCCCCTAATACCGACTAGCACTAACCCTAAAGAAGTTAGGACATACATCAGTGCAATCCCTGCACCAGCTTGAGTTCCCAGCATCGGCCCAACAGCCCTGGCAATAGCACTGGACTGTACGGCAGGTTCAAAAACGTACTCGGCCAGAGGACCAGCAATCACAGTGGCTAAGGTACTCACTCCCTGTAAAACTAAGGAGTTGGCGGCAAACACCCGTCCTTGGAGTGCTGGATTAATCGCTTCCATCCAAAGTGCTTTTTCTGAACTTCCTAACAATGGAAAGTTAAGGGATGAGCAAACTTGAGTAGGAAACCATACTCTGAGGTTTTGTCCCAAGCCAAATACTGTTTTAGCAAGGCCCGCGCCAATAAATCCGAGGAATAATCCAGTTAGTCGTCGTTGAGGACCACCCCAGACGCTGAGAATGATGGCACCCAAAACACCACCGATGCCTGCTGCTGTGGCAATGGCACCGAGATCTTGAGCGCTACTACCAGAGCGAGCGAGGATCATTGGATCATCAATGGCGCTTCCTAGATCGTGGAAGAACCAAAATAATGCTGTGATGATGAGCAAACGCCTGAGGTGAGGGTATTTCCAGATATAATGAATGCCAAAGGTGGTTGCTTGCCAAAACTGAGGGAATTTCCCGACTGGCTCTGATGAGATGTTTTTTTCTGGCGAGGGTTGAGGGATGTGCGAGCAAAGGAGGGTTAAGATCCCTACCCCAAAGGTCATTAAGTCGATTACTAGAATACCCAGTAGACCCATGGCGGGATAGAGCAGACCAGCAATAGCCGGTGCAAGGATGATAGAGCCATAATGCACTACGGAATTCATGCTGTTGGCGCGGGTGTAGTGTTTTGACGGTACGAGAGTTGCGATCGACGTAGCATAAGCTAATTTTTGAATTTGACCAAAGCCACCACTCAAGGCCGCCGCCAGATAGAGATGCCACAAGAGAAGATGGTTAGTGAGGTGGAGTAACAGCAGGATAAGGGTGGAGAGGGCTGCAATTACGTCTCCTAACATCATCAAATATTTGCGATGAAAGCGATCGACGATGATGCCTGCCACCAAGGAAACCGGGATCTGGGGAAGTTCGTAGAAGAAGCCAACTAGTGCCAGAGCTGTGGCGGATCCAGTCGCTTGCCAAGCCCAGAGCGTGAGGGCAAAGCTGGTCATGTAGCTGCCGATGGTGGACACCAATTGACCAAACCAAATTAGGGTAAAGGTACGCACAACAACTCTGATTTATGGCAGTGTTCTTCGATTGGCAACGTGGGGGACTGTACGCTAAGGCTGCTTTTCTCGTGAATGTTCAATGCGGCGTGATCCTCTCTTCTATAAATTGTTTCAACAATCCCCTGCGTTGTTATTCGATCTGCTGGGGGAAAGACCCAATAATGTGGCTGACTATCGCTTTGATTCGGTGGCCGTCAAGGAACCCAAGTTTGAAATTGATGGGGTATTTCTGCCGCCTGATGCCAAAGAACCCGGAGTTGTCTACTTTTGTGAAGTCCAGTTTCAGAAAGATGAAGAACTCTACGAACGGCTGTTTAGTGAATCGGCGCTGTACTTTTATCGCAACAGTGCTCGGTTTTCAGATTGGCAGGCCGTAACTATCTATCCCACGCGGGCGGCTGAGCAGAGCAGGCTCTATCCCCATCGTTCGCTGCTCAACGGCGACCAGGTTCATCGCGTGTATTTGGATGAGTTGGGCGAGATGCGATCGCTCCCAATCCTGGTGGGAGCAATGGTATTGACGATTGTGGAAGAGAGTGACGCTCCTGATGCAGCAAGAGATCTAATCACACGCGCTGAGCAAGCAGGATTCACCCCAGAGAAAAGACGGGACATAATAGACATAGTGACTTCAATCATGGTGTACAAGCTAAAGAATTCGAGTCGAGCAGAGGTCAAGGCAATGTTAGGACTAGATTTATCGGAAGAGCCCCGCGCTATTCGAGAGGCAAAGGAAGAGGGAAGAGAAGAAGGAATTTTATCCGTGGTAACGCGACTGTTAACTCGACGTTTGGGACAAGCGCTTCCTGATGAGACAAAATCGCATCTTGCTTCTCTTTCGTTATCTGAACTTGAAGATCTAAGTGAGGTCCTACTAGATTTCACGAGTTTGGCGGATTTTCAGGATTGGCTGGAGAGGCGATGATCGCATCTGCAACGGTCTGGCACGACAGTTTCGGTAGCTCTTGGCGAGGAATACAACATTGGCCTGTTTACGTTTTTCTCACGCTATTCAGCAGCAGATCTGGCAGCGCATCTAAAATCAGCTGATCCGCTAATGGCCCTCGAATATTGCTCCCCCAAAGCTGATAGTCCACAAAATAGACACGATTAGCCTGAGAGGCAGGCATAGAGCTAAGTAACGGGTTGGCCTTCCATTTCATCTGGGCCAACTTTTCAGGGTTGAAGAAGTGCTTTTGATCATCTGACCAAGCAAATACCAGAATGATATCTGCCTCAATGGATGGGATGGCTTCGAACGAGACTCTAGTATTTGTTTTGATCCCTTCGGGACGAACCACTTTAAAGCCAATTTCTTGAATGAGTCGACCCGCTGTACTATCTGGGATGATACTAATGTGGTCAATTAGATTAGAGTTCAGGATTAATACACGAGGATCCTGCTCAAGAATAGGCTTGAGTGCAGTGCGGGTGGCTGCGATCTTTTGTCTGTATGCTTCCTGTAGCTCTTGTACCTTGTCTTCTCGATCAAGGGCTTTGGCAATTCCTTCAATATCTTGTTGCCAGACATGAGTACCATCTGCCTGCTCATCACTAAATAGTAGAGTCGGCGCAATTCTAGAAAGCAGTTGATAGCTATCACCACCCAGCCAGTCCTCCCCTAAAATGAGATCGGGCTTGAGTTGAGTGAGGCGTTCTAGGGATGGCGATTTGCGATCGCCTAAGGCAATGGGCTGGGTCGTCACCCACTTGCCAATATAGGGAATCTGCTCCTCAGGTTGATCGAAGATTTGCTGATTAAGATTGGCAGCTTCGGCATAGGCTGCAGGCTGCACTCCGAGTGCGAGCATACTGTCTAGAATATGAGGACTAAGGGCTGCGACTTTTTGAGGTTGACCACAGACCTCTGTTTTGCCCCGCTCGTGCTGAACTATACGACAAGATTCTGAATTAGGTGATTTGGCGCGATCGCTAATTGGAGATTTGGGAGAGAAATCGCAAGCCACAACTAAGGTGAAAGTACAGATTCCTAAGATAAACAAAGCAAAGTAACGATGTTGTTTAGGCATGAGTAGCGATAAAAAGTTAAAACTAAATTTTTAGTTTGATATTGATTCCTAAAATCAAGAAATATGCCTTAGCACTGAGAGCCTAAATTAAAACTTGATCGAAACTGTACCTTGAACTGTAAAAGGTGCGCCTGGGATAACTTGACGACGATTTTGCGTGCCTTCTAGAAATTCAGCATCAAAGAGATTTTTGAAGTTCAGTGCAAATCGATAATTCTTCTTTTCGTAATAAATGGCAGCATCAATGCGAGTATAGTCGTCAGCAAAAAAAGAATTGTCCAAATCTCCTGCACGATTGCCAACATAGAAAACACCTAAACCGAATCCTAAACCCTTCAAGCTACCTTCTTGCAAAGTGTAAGTTGTCCATAAATTGAACTTATGTTCCGGTACATTATTGAGACGATTGCCTACAGGGAAAGTGTTATCCTCCGTGATCTTGGCATCCGTATAGGCATAGCCTGCGAAAATATTCCACCCAGGCAAAATTTCACCTGAGATATCTAGTTCTACTCCTTTGCTATTTTGTTCACCTGTTTGGATATCAAATAGATTATTGTCAGGATTAGGTGTTGTAATATTCGTTAAAGTCGTGTCATAGAAAGCTAGAGTAGAAAAAAGCCGATCCTTGACTATTTCAGCTTTAATTCCGACTTCATAACCCGTTCCTCGTTGAGGTTCAAAGGGTTCTCCATTGATATCTGTACCACCTACAGGAGTGAACGAGCGAGTATAGCTCGCATAAAGCGAAATGGGTTCAATCGGTTGATAGACAATACCAATTCGAGGAGAAAAAGCATCAGCATTAGTTTCTGATATTTCATCTGTTGCTAGATTTATGGATTCACTACTGAAAGTCTCGAAACGTCCCCCTAAAACTAGCTGTAGATTATCTAATATCTCGATTTGATCTTGTAAATAAATCCCGAAGGTATCATCTCGATCTTCACTAGGATCAAACGGTATAAACGGTCCATCAGTTAAGGGATTAAAAGCAGATGGGTTAAAAATATCAATTATTCCCGAAGCTCTCTCTGAGCCTTCAAAGCTATTGAATCTTGTCGTATATTCCAACCCAAATAAGACCGTATGCTTGAGTGGACCCGTATTAAATTTACCGATTAAATCATTCTGAAAGGTAAAAGTTTCATAAAATTGATCACCTCTAAACTCTGATACAGGAAAATTTCGATCGTCTATGGAATCGCCAACGATTTGTGAGGTACCACCAGGCCCACTTTCGGTAGCAGTGGTATAACGAAGGAGGGAGCGTAAAGACAGATTAGAGTTAAAGCGGTGATCTAGATAGAGTTCGGTACGGGTTTCCTCAAAATCTTCTCGCACTTCAGGATCACCTAAGAAGCTGCTAGAAGGTATATTGGCAACTTCATTGTTGTTTAGAATGACAAGTCCTCGATCAACGGGTCGAGTATCGTTTAAATAAGAAAATTCTAAGCCTAACTTTGTATCGGGACTGATTTGCCAAGATAACGTGGGGGCAATAAAAAATCTTTCGGTCTGTACTCCATCACGGAAACTACCCGCATTTTCATATGCCGCGTTGAGACGATACGCTAAATTCCCGTCCTCTGTTAAAGGTCCTGAAAAATCTAAAGTAGGACGATAAAAGTCAAAGCTGCCCGCTGTAAAGCTCAGTTCGTACAACGGCTCTTGTAAAGGCTTTTTGGTCACGAAGTTGATGATCCCTGATGGTTCGGCACGCCCGAATAAAACTGAAGCCGGTCCTTTTAATACTTCCACGCGATCGATATTGGCTAATTCCGTTTCAGTACGAGACGAGAAAAAATCATCACGAAAACCATTGCGAAACTGGTTAGATAAAAAGCCGCGAATAATAAAGTCTTCGCTGCGACCTCCTGATGCGGTTGAGAAATTTATCCCGCTAACATTCCGTAATATGTCTCTAGCGTTAGTTGCGCCTTGGTCTTCAATAACCTTTTCAGGAACGACTTGTACTGAAGCAGGAGTATCGAAAATCGGTATACCCGTGCGATTAACACCCGCATCCGGCACGAAGTAATCAGAATCAGCTTGCTCTGCGGTAACCGTAATTTCGACTTCAGCATCTTCTTCTGCCGTATTTACACTGTCTGGTGTGACCTCAAAAGTTAAGTCAGAAGCAGAGGAAGTGATCTCTGCTGTGGGCGGGGCACCTGTACCTGCGATCTCAACTCTAACCTGATCACCCAAGACACTTGTCACGCTCACCCGCGAAATCCCTGGGGCTGGATTTGGGGCCTCAAACGCATTTCCCTCCGGTAGAACTAGAACCGCATTGGGAATCTCTGCTGTCAGGGCATTACCAGTTGCCACTGTTGTGGGCGTCGTTAGTGTTCCATCTGCCGTTTCTAGAACCACCTGTAACCCTGTTTCAGTTTCCTCCAGTCGTACCCCGTTAATCTGCACTAACGATGCCTCAATTTGCGCCATCCAGTCCTTGACCGTTGTGGCAAGAGGCTGCTTAGAGGACGGTTCAGATCGCCACTCATCACCGCGAGTTACCGGATCGTTGACAAAGATTTCTTCAGATTGAGAGGTTGTTTCCTCTAAAGATCGAGGTTCTGGCGGGTTTGCCCAGGCATTAGGCGCGATTGCCCATCCACCCATGACCAATAGTCCTAGCTGCAGCGTCTTCATATTCCTCATATCCCACACCACTGATTACTGTCAGACTCACCAATACCCAGATGCCGATTTCCTGTAAACAGGAATATTTTGCAGCTAAGTGCTCTTCAGCTTACAGAGTGGGGGAAACACTTTTCTCTTAAATCTGGACTATTTTTCTCTTCCAAACGGACTTTTTATCAACGGCGCTTCGCCAATTGATACCCCTTCGGCGACACTCCAAACTGCCGCCGAAACGTACCGCTAAAGGTCGTGGGACTGGCATAGCCAATCGCTGCTGCCACCGCTGCCACGGACTGCTGCTGCTTGAGTAACTGACAGGCTTTTTCCATCCGCTGCTGGTTCAAATAGCCAAACACAGTGGTGCCAAACACCTGCCGAAAGCCTTCTTTGAGCTTGCGATCGTTGAGACCTATCAACCGCGCTAGCTCCAGTAGCGATGGCGGATCAACAAAGCACTGACGCAGAATATCGCTGGCATAATAAATCCGATCCACATCCTCAGCAGGTAATCCTATCACCCACAGCGGTTGTGGTTTGCTCACCTGCTCTAGCCGCAGCGCAATCAGTTCAATGACCTTGCTCTCCCAATAAAGCCATCGGGTCAATCCCTGATAGGGACAGTGCAAAATTTGATGAATCGCTGATCTCATTGGTGCAGTCGTTGCACCCACCTGCCAAAACTGTTCTTCAAAAGGCTGGGAACCTTGGACAACCTGCTGCAAAGGTGCAGGTAACGCCTGTAGTTGCTCCCCTACCAGTGTCTCAAACAGAGCAGCATCGATATGAATATCAAACTTGAGCACCTGCTCGCCTGCTTGCCAGTAAGCCCACCCATCTTTGGTGCCGTCGCCCCAACTGGCGTCAAAAAAACTATGTTGAGTCTGCACCCCTTCGTTACGGTTATGCCCTGAGAGCATAAAGCTCATTTCCAGCCCCACCTCAGGTTCATGAGGGTTACCGCTGCCGATCTCGACAATCAAATCCTCTTGAAGAGTGTAATCGTCAATCAAAACATTTAAGCCTGAGCGCAGATTAACGCCCTGTCGATAGCCATGACTGCGACCTGTGGCATCCACTAGCGGAATTGTCCACGGCTGCCACGTCGCCTCTAGCAGGCTAGTGTCTGTCTGTTGGCTTAGGAAATCTGGAACAGAAAGAAAAAGAGGCATGAGACCAAAAAGTAACTAACGCGACCTTAAGTATTTATTGAGAAATAGTATCATTAGATTTAAATGGCGTTAGACAAATAGAATATGAGCCTCTTTAGTCACTTGGTAAATCGGTAATTTTAAAAATTCTGGTATGCGATCACTGGAGATACAGTATCTGTTCTCTTTTCTTTATGGCTATAGAAGTCTTGCTTGGAACTATCCAGCGAATCAAGGCAGATAGTGCATGTCTCCCGTTAGATATTGATCCAACGGCTAGAAGGATGAAATTGTAGGTCCACTAGCTGATCTGCATTAAAGGCTATTGGACTGACTGCTTCTAACCTATCAAGACGCTTTCAAAACTTCCTTACTCAAGAATAACGGAGATCCATGGACCAACAAATACTGAATTGCCGCTATTGCTCAGATGTTGCTAAAGCGAACGGTGTAGACCCTCTCGGTACAGCGGCAAAAACTGACCATTGGCTGATTACTGAGATGAAACAGCCTTGGCCCCATTCTTTAATTGAGCATCCTCAAGTTCAACCCTTGATTCCCCTATTTAAGAAATTGATTTTCCGCAGAGGAGTTTTGATTAGACCGATTGCGATCGCAACCGATCGCGACTATTCCCAAACAGGCTGGACACGGGTGCTTTACTACCATCGCCCCAGTTCTCAGTTTGCCCAGTATGCCAAGCAGGAATTTCTCATCCCAGAAGCTGAAGGGCTCAACTTCACCATGGCATTGTTGAAATCTTTATTGAAGCAACCCAATAGTTTTGAACATTACCAAGGGTATCAGCAAGACACCAGCGAGATTCGGGAGCTATTGGTCTGTACCCATACCCAAGTAGACTTAGCCTGTGGTCGGTATGGAACCCCTATTTATCGCAAACTCAGGCGAGACTATGGCCACAATCCTAGATCGCTCAGAGTCTGGCAAGCCACTCATTTTGGCGGTCATCAGTTTGCTCCGACCTTGCTAGATTTGCCCACAGGACAATTTTGGGGACATCTTGAGCCAGCCATCTTGCCCACCCTCGTAGAACGTCAAGGCGAGGTTTCCAGTCTGCGCCCCTATTATCGGGGTTGGTCTGGCTTACAGAAATTTGAACAGATGGCGGAAGGAGAAGTCTGGAAGCGAGAAGGATGGGCTTGGTTGGACTATCCCAAAGTAGGACGGACAACAAAGAAAGGTTTGAAAGGGATCAAGCAGCTTTTATATCCTTTACTGCGGTTGATTCCCTTAAAACTGTTGCAGATATGGTTGGAACAATGGACACAAGAAGCCGATTGGGTTGAAGTGCACCTCCAATTTGTCTTGCCCAAGACAACGCAAATCAGTCGCTATCGGATTCGGCTGCACACCAAAGGTAGGGTCAAAACAGCAGTGAAATCAGCAGCAAGATCTGGCGAATCCATGGCCCTCCAGGACCAAATGCAATATGAAGTTACACAAGTCGTGCGGTGCGATACTTAATGCCTAAATGTGTAGTATCCTGCTTCAGGTCTACTAGATAGATAAGAAATATTCTTATTAGATTAGACTTAAGGGTAGACGCCGTAATACATGGGTATGCCTAAAACCCTCACCAATTCCGATATTATTGCTTTTCTACAGAATAATAGTGACACCTCTATCCTCCCTGAGAGGGCGACATGTCCCGTGAACACCTTGCTACTTGGGCAATAACCAGATAGACAAGAAAAAAGATGGGCTGCAAATGATGTATCTCCAGCTC
>JANQPU010000135.1 GCA_028285315.1 Acaryochloris sp. IP29b_bin.176 | reverse complement strand
TCATTTTGGACAATCTGCAGGGAAATAAGTTGGCATTGATTGAGTATCCCTGATCGCCATACCCAAGATCTCAAAATGTCTGAATGTCGCTCAACTGTGGACTAGATCTGTAACCCTGAAATGAACAGTGCCCTTTGTTCCCTTAAAAGATCAGATAGTAGATTCGACTGGCAAAGTATTTTCAGGACCGGGTAGTCGCATCACCAGTGTCATCCTTCGTGGCAAAAGCCAGCCCGGCTGGACATCAAACGTCGTGATTCCTCCTCGAAAAAGCCACATGTTGGTTAATCGCGCCATCCCCCCCAGTAACAGTCGCACCACTTGGATACGATTAAGAACGGATGGTCCGCTCTACGTCGCTACAATGGCGAAGCATGGAACCCCTTGGTATAGCGGTCCAAGCTTAGCAACCTGGAAACTACTGTTAGCAAAGGGAAAATTGATACAACCGAGAGATAAAGTGCCCTCCTCCCTTGATTTTAAGGGCAGCAAATTTATTTATGGTCGGGTTGCAGGGATCTCGAAGGGCGGAGAGTGGCGAGCGATAGTGACGGATACCCCTCAGTCCAAAGCACTTAAAATCCCTAAATCTGGTCAAGCATTCTCCTACGTGATTAGTTCGCTCCATCGGGGCACCTTCGGGACGGGGCAAATCCAAAGTGCTCCGATGTTTAAGCGCTACGATGATACGGCCTATCTTGCCCACGGTAACTATGGGCTCAAGTACAACCTAGATCTACCTTTGTACAATACAACTCAGCGCACCCAGACAGTGACCATTGCTCTGCAAACCCCCCTTAAAGAGGACCGTTTGACTCGCAAGGGTCTCCGTTTTCTAAAATCGCCCTCTGGCCCCATCTGCTTTCGGGGGACGATCAAACTGAGCTTTCCCCAGGGGTCTCCGACCCGCAATATCCCTGAACAACAGTATTTCCATCTGGTACAACGATGCGGTCAGCAGGGGAAACCTCTAGTCACCTTACCCATTGTTCCAAAAGAAACCATTCGAGCCAAGGTTGAATTGCTATATCCTCCTGATTCGATACCCCCACAAGTGTTAACGATCCGCACCTTGTAGCGATGTTGCAGAAGTTAGACTTGCAGAAGTCTGTGTAAACCCCTTGGTACCTATAGAGGAGAATGCGGTGGCTTGGGTGGATGCGATCACACCAGTCGGTCCAAGCGAGAGTTATACTTGCACTTCAATGAGAAAGGCTGAATCTGTTGCTGTAAATTGGTATCTGGGATTTTTGGGTGTAACAGAGTGTAGCCTCAAAACCTACCAATTTGAACCTAGCGCGTACCTCTATGTTGGGATTAGACATGGTTCAAATTTTAGGATACCAGAGTAGCACCTTCTCACAAATAGAGTCGTCTAAAAGCCTTTTATAATAGTGGTTATTAGCCATTTATATTCAGTAAAAAGTATAACCTTAGTTTCAACTATATCCTTTTATTATTCTTCAAAAAATGAATAGTCTATCTTGTCAAATACAAAAAAATTTAGGAAGAGAATTACTCAAACTATATTGCTATATCTTTGGCTTCTAACTTAGCTAGAACCCTAATATTCAATGGCAAGATTGATAATAGATTTTTTAAAACTACATAATACTGTAGTGAATGAAAATTATAGTTCAGCTAATCTGAATTCAGAAGTGGGAACTCTATCTAGATAGGGTTCCTCAGCAAATCGAACTGCCATTATGAGTCAACTCGTAAATGCTAAGCCAAAAAAGATAAGTAGAAAGGAAGAAGCGGTTAGGGCAAAGCTGCTACCGCCACTTATCCTAGTGATTTTGCTTTTATTGGGTGGAAGCATTTGGATAATATCCAATGACCAGAAGAAAAGAATTAAGGATGCTAAACAAGTAACAGCACAACGAGTCGAGGATTTACTCAATGATGAGATGAATCGAGATGTTGCCACCATGAGTTCTACTTTGGAGGCAATTATTCGTGATCCTCAATTGGCACAATCTTTTCAAGCTCAGGATAAAGAAGCTCTTTTGAGAAGGGGCAGACCGTTATTCTCTAGGCTTAAAAAGCAATTTAAAGTCACTCATTTTTATTTTCATCAACCTAATCGCATGAATTTGGTCAGGATGCATAAAGAGCGTCGTGGAGATCTGATCAACCGACAAACGATTAAACGGGCATCAGAAACAAATCAGCCCAGTGCGGGATTAGAACAGGGTCCCACAGGCAACCCTGTCTTACGAGTTGTTTATCCTTGGTACTCTAATGTTCCCTTAGCAAGTTGTGAGCCCCTCTATACAATACCTTGCAAAATAGATATCTTTGATCAGACTGACTCTGGAGAATTAATCGGTTTTGTCGAGCTGGGCAAAGAATTTGAAGACATTGCTAGTGAAGTTAGTAAGTTATTAAATGTCGATTTAGTAGTTGCTGTTGATAAAAAGTTCTTAAATCGTCAAAGATGGCAGAATCGAAATAAGAAGTTAGGTAAGCAATCTCAGTGGGATGAATTTCCTCATCATGTAATCATCGATAAAACGCTAAAAGAAGTTCCTAATGAGATCTCCGAAAAGATGAGAGGTGGAGTCTCAGATAGAAAAGGCAGCATATTACTCAAGAGACAAAATCAAACTTTTCAAGCTCTATTTATTCCCTTTAAAGATCTCAGCAACCGCAAAATCGGCTATGTCGTTGTCTTAAAAGATATTTCTGACATAACTAATATTGCTAATGAATCAATACGCAATATTAGTATCGCTGGTTCGCTTTTAGGTTTCGGACTCATTGCCTTGTTTTACTCTTTGCTGACTAAGATCGAAGATGATTTGGATGAACGTAGAAAAGAAGTTATCGATGCTAAAAGTGAATTAGAAAAATCTCACCATCAACTCTCCGAATATAATCAAACTCTAGAGACTAAGATTGAAGAGCGAACTAAGCTGCTCGCTCAAAGTATTAAAGAAGCAAAAAAATCGCAGCATCTAGCTGAAAAGGCAAGTGAAGCAAAAAGCACCTTTTTGGCTAACATGAGCCATGAACTACGAACACCCATGAATGCAGTGATTGGCATGACAGGATTACTTGCTAGCTCTTCACTCACTACTGAGCAACGGGATTTTGTCGAAATCATTCGTAGTAGTGGGGATGCCCTCCTATGCCTGATTAGCGATATTCTTGATTTTTCCAAAATTGAAGCAGGCAAACTTGATCTTGAAGTACAACCCTTTGAAATTAGAACCTGTATTGAAGAAGCACTTCTGATAGTGGCTTCAAAGGCTTCTGAGAAGAAACTAGAACTGGCTTGTTTAGTTAACCCACCTACACCCGCAGCAATTCTTGGGGACATTACCCGATTACGTCAAATCTTGGTGAACTTGCTCAACAACGCTCTTAAATTTACAGCCGAAGGGGAGGTGGTTATCTATGTATCGGCGCGACCCATCACTAATCTTCCTGCTGATTCTATTGCCGAAGAGCTAACCATTGCAGGGGCTGATCAATTTGAAATTCAGTTTGATATTAAAGATACAGGCATAGGGATTCCGCCTGATAAACTAGAGTGCTTATTTAAGTCCTTTACTCAAGTGGATGCTTCCACCACCCGCAAATTTGGAGGAACTGGCCTGGGGTTAGCTATCAGTAAGCAACTGAGTGAGCTAATGGGTGGCAAAATATGGGTCAACAGTAAAGTGGGAGTAGGTTCCACTTTCTCGTTTACAGTGATTGCTTCAGAAATTGCTGACTATGTCAGTCCTAAAGGCGTTTCAGATGTCGAACTGGCAGGCAAGCAGTTGTTGATTGTGGATGATAATGCCACTAATCGAGACATCCTGTCTATCCAAGCCCAATCTTGGGGAATGCTCACCTGTGCGGTTAAATCAGGGATAAAGGCTCTGGAATGGCTACAGAGAGGGACACAATTTGACCTCGCTATTTTGGATATGCAAATGCCAGAAATGGATGGGGCGACCCTTGCCCAAAAAATACGCGAACAACCGACTGGAAAATCATTACCCCTTGTTCTTTTAAGTTCATTAGGATCCGATGATATTCATTCACAAGCTGGAGGGAATATTTTCTCGGCAATCTTAAATAAACCTGTTCAACAGGCTCAACTGCATAATGTTCTATGCCAAGTATTGAGTAATCCGTTGATTAAGGTGAAACACACAGCACCTCTAGAGCAGCTACCCGCTAATCTCGCTGAGCATCATCCGTTAAAGATTCTTTTGGCAGAAGATATGGTGGTCAACCAAAAAGTGGCTTTGTTGATGCTAAAACAACTAGGCTATCAGGCTGATGTGGCGAATAATGGTTTGGAAGTCATCGAAGCCTTAGAGCGGCAATCCTACGATCTGGTACTAATGGATGTGCAAATGCCAGAAATGGACGGACTCACAGCCACTAAAGAAGTGTGTCAAAGGTGGTCCCCAGAAGAACGCCCATACATCATTGCCATGACGGCTAATGCCATGCAAGGGGATCGGGAAATTTGCCTAGATGCAGGCATGGATGGCTATATCACCAAGCCCGTGCGTTTGAATGAACTCAAAGATGTGCTAATTCGTTGTCAGCCAGTATTGGAAGCTGATTCAGAAGAATCTGTGTCTGAAGTAATTCAGTCTTATGATGAGAATCCAAGTCATTCAGAAGACTCCATTTCAAACATACAAGTCCCACAGCCATCCTTGTCGGTAGGTTCTGCAAACTTATCGACATCAACTATATCCCCTACTGATACGCATCTACATAAGGACAACTCAGGTATTCCAGAGCCTCTCAACCCTCTACCTGTAGTAACCTCATCCATTTCCTCTAACTCGCATAGCACCAATATTCCTAGTATAGAAATGGAACAGTCCGGGGTGACAGATTTAACGATTGATCCAACCTTTTTTGACCCTTCAGCCTTAGATAGTTTTCATCAGATAGCAGGAGAACAAGCTGCATTACTGATTGTAGAATTGCTCAGCACTTATCTCGAAGATGCGCCAGGGCGTGTCGATAAAATGCAGCAAGCAGTAAGTGATGCTGATTCTGAAGCTTTAAGTGATGCAGCTCACGCGCTTAAGTCTGCCAGTGCAAATTTAGGCGCTAAAAAACTCTCTAAACTTTGTGCAGAAGCGGAAGCTCTCGGGCTGAGTGGAACGATGACAGGAGCACCAGAACTTGTTTCTAAAATCTCCCAAGCTTACGAAGCTATAAGCACGATTTTTGAAGTAAGGATAGAAGAACTTTCAGTGCAAGGGCACTGTTCGGTTGAGAGTGTCAAGAATTTTGTGTAAGCTCAATCATTTAGTCAAGGGGAAAGCGTTCAGGGAACTCAAGTGCAAATCTTGCTAAAGCCGCTTTCCAATCTCGAATGGGCATCGTCCATTTTTTGGAAATATTGTTGAGGGCAAGATAGAGCAGCTTAAAGACAGAGGTTTCATCTGGGAATGCGCCTTTCGTTTTCAAAACCTTTCTGAGACTACGATTGACTGATTCAATCGCATTGGTTGTGTAAATGACCTTACGGATGTCAGGCGGGTAATCAAACAAAGGGATCACTCGCTCCCAATGACGGAGCCAGATTTGGCTGATGGAGGGATAGACCTGATCATATTTGTCAGCAAAGCGAGTCAGAGCATCCTCCGCTTCGCAGACCGTTGCAGCTTGATAAATCGGTTTGAGATCCGCTGCAACTTCTTTGCGGTGTTTCCAACTGACATATTTGAGGGAATTGCGAATCAGGTGGACAATACACAGTTGCACACGCGTTTGGGGATAGAGCGTTTCAATGGCTTCTGGAAAGCCTGTCAGTCCGTCTACGCAAGCAATAAAAACATCTTGCAGTCCCCGATTTTTGAGGTCCGTCAAGACCTGGAGCCAGAACTTCGCTCCCTCGCGTTCCTGGGGGCCAATCCATAAACCCAGGACTTCTTTGTGGCCATCGAGGTTAATGGCCAACACTACATACACTGCCCGACTTTTGACTCGTCCTTCTTGGCGGATTTTGACGTACAGCGCATCCAAAAACAGGATGGGATACAGCGCATCAACGGGGCGAGTTTGCCACTGACGGACGTCTTCGGTAATCGCATCGGTGACTTGTGAAATCAAGGTTGGGGAGAGCTCGATTCCATACAACTCTTCCAACTGGGCTTGAATATCTCGGGTACTGTTGCCTCGCGCATACAGCGCCAAAATCTTGTCATCCAGACCGGCCAAACGACGCTGACCTTTAGGGACAATAATGGGTTCAAATTCACTCAATCGGTCGCGAGGGATCTGGAGGTCGAAGGCACCCTGTTCAGTTTGAATTGTTTTGGCGGAATACCCATTGCGGCTATTCCCCGACGTTGAAGACGATAGAGACTCTCCGTCAGCTGTGTCTTGTAGATGATGAGCCAATTCTGCTTGTAAAGCTCGTTCAATCAAGCGTTTTGAAAGCTGCTTGATTAATCCCTCCTCTCCCAATATCTGCTCAGGACTCTTGTAGTCCTGCATCAATTCATCAAGTAGTTGCTCAACTTTAGGATCTGAGTGGCGTTGTTTTTTCAAAGCGGTCTCCTTCAATCTGGATGTACTTTAAACCGCTTACACAAAATAATTTACAGTCTCGTTTGCGCCGGAAATTGAGTTCGCACCTATTAAAGAGAGAGTTGAGATCGCAACAGACGTCTTTCAATATTAGGGTTAATAAGGGGTGTAGGATCTTATGGCTTACCCCTAGTCCACTGAATTTATGCTCCATGTCCAAGTCATCTACATCCTCCCTACCCCCTCAATGGCAACCTATCTATATGATGAACCTGTGCGGTTCTATGATTGGTGGCATGCTTGAGGAGGTAGAAACCGAAAACCTGTTTATGCTCGAAGCCCAGAAAGAACCCCACACGATAGATGACTACACCATTCAGCAGGTGATGGATGTCTATACTGAGCAGCAGGATGTTCTCTGGGTTTACCGAGAACAACTCTCCCGCTGGAAGCAAGAAAACCCCGCCCCAAAACAGTTGAAAGAACTCACCCGACTTGAGCAGCAAGTGGATGAAATCGACCAGTACCTAACAGATATCCTGGCAATTGCAGATGAGATCAAAGACAAAACCATTGACAGAATTCTGGGGAAGAGCGATACGGAGTGAGCCCTTGATGTACTGATAGGAAATTTGCTGAAACTGGAATAGAACTGAAAATCCCTAATTGTCAGGAATAATTTTACTTTTGTATATAAATTTCAGATAATGAGTTCAAACACCCTACCTATCTTTCCGGTAGCTTAGGTTTTTGTTGTGACACCGAACTTGCTGAGTGTTGTTAATCTCAGTCCTCGGATGTTGAACTACTGCCCTATCTCATCGTGTAAGGATAGTTCTGATGGTTTATCGACAGCATTTTTCAGTTTTTCATATTCTCGAATCACTAGAATGAGCTTACAAGATATTCATCAGTACTTCCAAAGTTTTCGCCCAATTAATCTCGATCAAGAAGTAGCGGTTTGTTATATCCTTGCTGCGCTGATTGATAGTGGGGATTGTTATGGCACAGCTTTGATGAAAAACATCAAATCGAAATATCCCCCTTATCAAATTTCAGATACTGTGCTTTACAGAGCCGTCAAATTTCTGACGGAAGAAGGACTTATCGAAACCTATTGGAAAAATCTGCCCGGTAGAGGTCGGCCCAGGCGGATGTATTGTATTAATTCAAGAAAATGTACGGAGGCCCAGCAACTCGCTCAACTTTGGTATCGGTATCTGGGGGATCGTGGCACAACGCCCCAAAGTGACGATGCTGAACCATCCTTACTCAATTAGAATTATCCAACTTCCAACTAGCATCCAGGTCTTATTAGTCGGGGTTGGATAAATCCGTCTCGTCTTCATCGAAGTGTTTTTGCATCTCAAAGACCTCGATCAGTTCTTTGTTCAGGAAGTAGTTGAGAAAGGTACGAATAATTGCGATCGCACCTAGTTTTCCTAATGCTTCAAACGTAGGGGCCACGGTTGTGGCTAGCACATCTGCGCCTAATTGAAACTCAAGGGCTAACGCCAACCAGCGGCCAAAGGTTAACCGCAATCGTCCCAGGGGAAATTGAATGCTAGAGCGACGGCGGCGCAAAATAATCGAGAGCTTGATGCTCACGAATAGACCCAACACAATACAAACAGCTGCTACTGCTTCCAGTACCACTTCTAGAAAAGAGACGACGATTTCCAAGTTGCCTTGCAAATGGTGGACGACTTCCATCCGACTTCAACCTTTATCGGCACAACACCCTGCCCAAGAGACTACCTTGTTGTGTGCCTTAATTGAGTTATTCTTGCCGGAGAATTGACACCTCAAAGGGCTTGAGCGTTTCAGGAACATCAACAACTTTATCTATTTGGAGTTCCGTGGACAGTAATACCCGCCAGCGATCGCTCTTGCAGGATATACCCAAGTCAATTTCTTTGGCCCCTGAAAAGTTAATCAATACTAGGACCGTTTCTCTATCGGTGGTGCGGGTATAGGCTAAATGTTCATGGGGATAGGCAATTTAGGACTCGTAAAGATAAGGCAGTCCCAAATTCTGAATCTAAGGGAAGGTGTTGCAATAGCAATCGATAATAGATAGGCCCATAGAGGATATCCATGGCCATATTTGGATCTAGAGAGGCATCAAATTCACCAGAGTCAATCCCCTGCTGAATGACCTGACGAGCTACATCACGGCGTGGGTTTAAGAAGCGATCACGAAAGCTGACCAATGCCTCTGGATCATCCTGCCCTTCCGCCACAATTCCGGCCACAATCCGCCCCACATCTCCCTGAAACGCCTTGACAACTTGCTGCACCTGAAGCACCAGCGACTCAGCAACCGTCTCAGCATCAGGGAATGGCAACACAGCTTCAACCTGAGCTATGAATGCATCCACTGCCACCGCCGCTTTGCTTGGCCACCAGCGATAGATCGTTGTTTTGCCTACCCCTGCCTCACGGGCAATCGCCTCAATAGAAAGCTTCTTCAAAGGCGTCGTTTGCAAAAGCTGCCAAGTGGTCACCAAGATTGCAGCCCTAGCCTCTTCAGAGCGCGGGCGACCAATGCGCTTGGTCTCAGAGGTTTTTGGCATGGTGCAGTATCCGGCTTGACATCAGGACTTAATTCTAATACGATACGTATCATAAGTAAATCGATACGGTACGAATCGAAACTAAATTCTAGTGTCATCCTTCAATTCTTAGGAGAAAACTAATGTCTACAGCCCACATTTGGCTGATGACTGGGAGCGCCTCTGGCTTGCGTCGAAGTCTGGCTGAACAGGTTTTGGCAAGAGGAGAAACAGGGGTGGCGATGGCCCGTAAACCAGAGCAACTTGATGATTTGGTGGCTCAGTATTCCGACCAAGTTCTGGTACTGCTGCTGGATGTCACACAGCCAGAGCAGGTACAGGCAGCCGTGGAACGTGCGATCGCAACCTTCGGTTAGATTGATGTATTGGTCAACAACGCAGGCTACGGGTTAGTTGGAGCCCTGGAAGAAGTGAGCGACGACCCAACTTTGACACAAATCTGTTTGGGGTGATAGGGAGAAATAAACAATGAGTCAGCATTGGGGCATAACGGCATACACCATTTTGATAGCAGCGGCTATGATGCCAACCGCGATCGCGGATTCACAGGGAGATATCAATTCGCCTCAGGCGATAGTAACCGCAACACTCCCCGGCCTAGACCAGTCGGAGGCCATCACATCTGCAAGGTCTGACGAGGCCAACATTCGCCAGTTGACCCGACAATGGTTTGACCTGTGGAGTCCTGGCAAAGAGGCCATGGGTTGGAACGCCATGAGTCAGCTGTTTGCCCAAGAACCGGGTAGGCTACTGGTCTTTGATGATGCTGGAGGCAAGGTGGTGGTTCTAGAAAGCTGGGCAGACTACCGCACCACTTGGGAGCCATTCATGGAGCAGCTCTCGGAATGGCGGGTCGCGCCAGAAGGCAAGGTCCGGGTCATCGTCGATGGTGACTTAGCGACGACCACCTTCACCCTAGTGGGTGGTGGCATCGATCAAGAGGGGAATACCGTTAAATTTCGACAGCGTGGAACCCATGTCTGGCAGCGGATCGATGATCGCTGGGTGATTATTCACGAACATCTCACGACGGATAGCTAGGGGGGCTCAGGCTCAGGAACACAGCAATATCCTTAGTGACTTGAAATCCATTGAGAAGCGCTCTACAAAATTGCAAAAGCTTCATCCTAGCTACCTGCTCGTATTCAAAAACAATTCGATACCCCACTGGAATACGCTCCACCCACAAAGGAAAACAAGAAAATGAACCATAATACCCAACCCGCTAATCCGCAAACATTCACGCTTGGGGGCGACCTACCTGTTAATCGGCTAGGTTACGGAGCCATGCGTTTAACGGGGCAACCCGGAAACTTTGGCCCTTACGCCGATTGGGAAGGCGGCAAGAAACTACTGCGGCGCGCTGTCGAACTCGGCGTCACCTTTATCGATACGGCTGAAGCCTACGGTCCTGGCACCAATGAAGAACTTATTGCGGATGCCCTGCATCCCTATCCTGAAAATTTAGTGGTTGCCACCAAGGGTGGGATCCACAAACCTGCACCCGATGACATCCAAGCAGATGGCCGTCCCGAAAGCTTGCGCCGAGGTATCGAGGGGAGTCTTCAGCGGCTGAAGCGAGATCGCATCGATCTATACCAGCTTCACCGTCCTGACCCCAAAGTGGCCTTTACTGAATCGATTCAAGCCCTGGCGACGCTGCGGCAAGAAGGCAAGATCCGACATATTGGCCTGTCTAACGTGACTTTGGCACAGCTCAAAGAAGCCGAAAAGATTGTTCCCATTACCTCAGTTCAAAATCGCTTTGGCCTCATTGATCGGAGTCACGAAGCCCTTCTGGACTATTGCGCCACTCAAAATATTGCCTTCATTCCCTACGGTTCCTTAGGGGCTCATCCACTCCAACAGGGAACACCGCTGATGCATGCAGAGGGAGTGCTGACTCAAATCGCCGAAGCTCATGGGGCAACTTCGACTCAAATTGCCCTGGCTTGGCTACTTCATCATGCTCCCAATCTAATTCCGATTCCGGGGACAACGACAATCGCCCATCTAGAAGACAACATGAAAGCAACCTCACTCCAGTTATCTAAAGCCGAACAGACTCAACTTAATTCATTCTCCCCAACAAAATAGTAGGATTGAATATGGAAACACATAACAAAATCGCCCTTGTAACAGGTGGCAATCGAGGAATTGGCTTTGCGATCGCACAAGGTCTCCTCTCCCACAACTTCGATGTCATCATCACCTCCCGAACTTTGGCAGAGGCCCAGCAGGCAGCCCAAAAACTCTCTGGTAAAGTCATTCCCCTTGAGTTAGACGTCAGGAACGATCGATCCATTGAACAGGCCATCCAAACTCTAACGGTTCACAACATCGATTACCTAGATGTTCTGATCAACAATGCAGGGGTCTATCCCGACAATAACGTCAACATCGTGACGGTTGGTCGTGAGGTTCTGGAAACCGCTATGCAGATCAATACATATGGTGTCATTCGGATGGTGCAGGCTTGTTTACCGCTGCTGGAAAAATCCCAAGACGGCAGGATTATTAATCTATCGAGCGGAATGGGGAAACTAGATGGTCTGACCACAACTGCTCCCGGCTATTGTCTATCGAAGTTAGCACTAAACGGTGCCACAATCCTGTTGTCCCAATCATTAGAACCTAAGGGAATTGCAGTGAATGCCATGGGTCCAGGGTGGGTAAAAACCGATATGGGAGGGGATGCAGCACCACGCTCACCTGCACAGGGAGCTGATACAGCGATTTGGCTAGCCACAGAGGCACCATCAAGTGAGACAGGCAAATTTTGGCGAGATCGCAAAGCGGTTCCATTCTAATCAAGCTCAAATCAGACAGAATCTACCTGAATAGAACCTAGGAATTGACCGGAGAAATGACATGAAGGCAATCTGGTACGAGCAACCCGGTGACGCAGAAGCGGTCTTACAATACGGCGACATCAAAAAGCCTGAACCCACTACCGGTGAGGTACTTGTCCGAGTCCATGCCTCGGGAGTTAACCCATCTGATACTAAATTCCGCAGTGGTTGGATGGGACTTAAACAGCCCTATCCTCGCACTATTCCTCACAATGACGGGGCAGGCATCATTGATGCGGTAGGTGAGGGTATTCCTTCATCACGCCAAGGAGAACGGGTCTGGATTTATGAAGCCCAGCGTGGTTCTGCATTTGGGACAGCGGCAGAATATGTGGCTGTCCCCGCCCACAAAGCGGTGCCACTCCCTAAACCCTTCGACTTTGATGCGGGGGCAAGCCTTGGTGTGCCAGCCATGACAGCTCATTTTCTGGTGTTCAGTGACGGTCCAATTACCGGTAAAACAATATTGATTCATGGGGGTGCGGGTGCAGTTGGAATGTATGCTATTCAACTCGCCAAGTGGGGCAGAGCCCAAACGGTAATTGCCACGGTGAGTAATGAGGAGAAGGCTGCGATCGCAATGCAAATGGGGACCAATCACGTTCTCAACTATCGTCAGGAGGATATCGTGGCTAGGGTACGAGAATTGGTAGGCAAACAAGGATGTAATCGCATTGCTGATGTAGCCCTAGCCACCAATATGGACATCAATGCCAAACTTGTTGCCCGTAACGGCGTGATTGCAGCGTACGAGTCCGGCAATGCCCCCCAAGTAGAAATTCCTTTCTACGATCTGCTTTATAAAAATGCGGCGCTGCGCACGGTGTTGGTGTATGCCATGAGTGATGAAGCCCACGCAGTTGCTGCCAGAGAGATTAATCAGGCCATTACTGACGATGCACTTGAGGCTATGATCGCAGCCCACTATCCCTTAACTGAAACGGCTAAAGCCCATGATGCCTTGGACAGCGGCCAATTCATCGGCAAGGTTGTCATTGATGTGGTCTAGCTTATGGACATTTGCCTTAATTAACTGCCTTCAGGGCTTTGCGATAGACGATCTTGTCGTCACCAGCGGCATAGAATTCGCGAATGCGGGCTTCCTGTTCGTAACCACGCTGGCGGTAAAATCTTCGCGTGCGCTCAAAACTGGGCACTCCTGATGTTTCTACTAGAAGTAAGCGAACCCCTCGGGCCGTCAGGGTCTGCTCAACATGGTGGATCAGGGTGGTGCCCCGTCCTTGTCCCTGATAGTCGGGGTGAATGGCGATAAAGAGCAGATTCCACGTTCCAGTTGTCATCCGCTCTGGTACACAGTAGGCAACCCCAACAGGACCATGATCGTCATCGGTGAACCATAACTGTTCACTATTGCCATTGAAGGTATCGGCCAGCATTTCATTCAGGATCTCCAGTTCGTCTGGCTGGAAGCCGATCGCCTCAGCGATGGCAAATATTGCGGTTGTATCCTCAGGTATGGTGGGTCGAATCATGGCAAGTTCCAGTTCTGATTAAGCAAAAGAAGCACGTAAGGCTCACGCTTGCGGCTTTTCGCCCAGTTCGATCACCTCAAAGGATACCAGGTCTTCCCAATTTGCAACCCACTCATCAAATAAAGCTGAATCAGAAGTTTCCATCAGTTGAAAACATCGATTCCCTGCAGCTTCCAACCAGCTATCTAAATACTTGAGTCCAGGTGGTAAGAGACGACCTCTCTGATGGAATCGTTTGTATGCGAGGTGCCGACAATTGGGCTTGAACGTTTCAACAACCATAAATTTTGGCATCATCAGCACCACATTGTACTCTCCACATCATGGCAGGAGTTCGGAAGGTTTCGTGTGTGCTCCTCTATTTGGCTGGCTTCCCAACCCAGTAAGGCTGCCTTGCGATCGCATCCCCATCGATAGCCCCCCATTTCTCCTGATCCTCGAATCACCCGATGGCAAGGAATCAGATAGGCGACTGGATTACGGCCCACAGCATTCCCGATTGCCCGAGCGGCTGTGGGTTTACCAATGGATGTGGCCAATCCTTGATAGGTGGTGAGTCCACCGAAGGGAATTCTCAATAGCGCTTGCCAAATCTGAATCTGAAAGTTGGTGCCCTTGATATGGAGGGTTAGGGAAGATGAATGAGACGCATTGAAGATGCGATCGCAAACCTCACCCGTTGCTGTCGGATCAGGAATCATCTTAGCTGAGGGCCAGTCTAACTGGAGCCGCTGTAGGGCGATTTTCTCATCTGTATTGTCCACAAAATGTACATTGCAGATACCACGAGTCGTGAGGGCGATCAGACAATGACCGAAGGGAGTTTCATGGACACCATAGCGGATCTGCAACCCAGCCCCCCCTGTTCGATATTCACCAGGGGACATGGCCTCTAGGGTCACAAATAAATCGTGTAATCGCCCAGGGCTGGATAATCCTGACTCGGCTGTTAGCTCTAGAAGGCTCTGGGTTTCGGTCATCCTAGATTTTGCATATGCCAATGTCAGATATTGGAGAAAGCGTTTGGGGCTAATGCCTGCCCATTGAGTGAACAACCGCTGAAAGTGATATTCACTCAAATTGACATGCTGGGCAACGGTTGAGAGGTTGGGTTGTTCTCGGTGATGTTGTCGGATAAAGGCAATGGCTTTGGCGATGCGATCGTAGGTTTCAACATTGCTTGCGATCGTTGCTGGGGAGGACATAGGGTTGAGTCGCTGGCCGGTAGGTGATTCTCCTCTACGGTATCGATACTCAGCAGGAAACACCACCCGTTTCTTGCTAACTTACCCGATTTCGCAAGGTCAGTTAAACCTCAGACCAAGGACCAAGACTACTTCAAAAATTGTTTTAAGGTCTTTTGCAATGGATCCAAAGGCGAGTCATTCAAAATTAAAACAAACGGCTCAAGAGATTGGTGGTCAGGTTGGGTTGATATTTTCCAGTACAGAATGCCCTGCAACAATTTGGGATAGTCTCTTTTGACGGCTTTATAGAGCGCCTGTACTGCCAACACCCGCTCCTGATCATTGGTCGGCTGCATGGTCCATAAAATCACCTCTTGCTGCCCCGGCTTCCCAACTAAAGAAAAACCACTATAACTCCAGGGGGCAAGCGTATTTTGGTCCCATCGGGTATATCCCAACTCTGTAAAAATGACAGGTTTATCGGTAATGGACTGGTCTTGGCGGAATGCCTCTAAATCGCCTAGAACCTGACGCCAGCCTGAAAAGAGCTGTTGCTGAAGCTGCTGCTGATTTTGGAAATGGGGCTGCGATCGCAATGGGAAATACGCATTCACCCCAATCAGATCCAGCGCATCCCAAAACCCTACTGACTGATATTGATCAAAGTTGGCTGCATAAGTGAGTTTGCCCGCATAGATCTGGCGAGTCTGCTGAATCAGTTGTCGCCAGTGTCGTTCTAAGCGTTGACGGCGGCGGTTGATGGCTGCAATGGCCGTTGCTTGCGGTCGATAGGATATAGGCTGATCTTTGGCCATCGCATCTTCCGCATTTTGATAGCTCACCTGTTTGGCCCAAGCCTGCCAAGCTTGTAGACGCTCTTCTAAAAATACTTTGAGGGTCGGAAACTGATATCCCCCTTTGAGCTGAAGTTCAGCAAAGGGAATGCGATCCTGATGCGTCAACAGATTATGGATTAAGGCTCGCTGCTCAATCGGATTCAGATAGTAACGTTCCAAGTCCGGCAAAGTGGTAACGGGTAACGTTGATGTCAGGGAATTCATTTCACTGCCAATCCCCAGAATATCCACCCCTTCCGCTTCTGCAATCTCAGCCCATTGAGTTACAAAAGCAGTATAGGTGTCAAACCACTCTGCCAATTGTGCGTCCGTCTTCGGCATAATCAACCCATGCCAGAGGAAGTTATTTCGAGGATAGGCATGATCCAACGCTATTCGTAGAATGAGCACCACATTTAGTCCGGCTGCTTTAGCCGCTCGAATCTCCTGCAAAACGCCCTCATCTTGAGCATCAAATCTGAGGTGGGCGAAATCCCATTCTGCTTGCGTGGCATAGACGGTTACTTCCACCGTATTCATATCAGCCGCCTTCAATTCCTGTACCCAGGTCGATGCATTCGGTTCATTCACCTGAATGCCCCCTAAGTAGAAAGGCCATACCGGGCTAGATTGGCTTAACAGAATCACAATGGGCAGTAGAATAGCCAGAATTACCCAGCGGGACTTAATTTTCATCTAAAAATTTTTCCCATTTCCTCTAATTCAATATACCAAGACAAATTTTGCGACCAGTAGGCTGGAACAAGTCCCTGTAAGCCTTTGGGAGTTCCTATATTTCTCAAACAACGCCATTATTCATCGATAACTCCGTAGAAATGCGGAAAAATCACAACTAGAGAGGATTGATATTCCCGTGTTTTAACGATGGTTTTCCTCAGTCAGGATCTTCATAATGATTTTCAGATACAGGAAAACAGGACTTTATAAAACGATGGCTTATCAAACTTCTCTTCAATCGCAAACCATGGAATTGCTGGTCGCTTATCGCCAAAAGCCTTCCGTTCAATTGCGCAACCGCCTTGTGCGATTGAATATGGGTCTGGTTCGCAAGGTTGCCCATCGGCTGACTCATCAATGCGCCGAGCCCTACGAAGATCTAGAGCAATGCGGATTTTTAGGTCTGATTACAGCCATCGAGCGATTTGACCCCTCCCAAGGATACGCCTTCAGCTCTTTTGCAGTGCCCTACATTCGCGGCGAAATTCTCCACTTCCTCCGCGATCGCGCCAATACCGTTCGCATTCCCCGCCGCTGGCAACAACTCAGCCGGGATGCCGCCAAAGCTCGCCAAGCTCTGACCATGGAACTGGGTCGTCAGCCCAACGATCAAGAGATCGCTGATGCCCTCAGCCTCTCCATGCAAGAATGGCGCTCCGTCAAGCTCGCTACAACCAATCGTGTCCCCCTCAGCCTCAACGCTCGGGTCTCTTCTGGTCATTCCCAATCTGACTCCGCTATGACCCTCGGTGACACCCTCATGGATGTCCACAGCCAAATCCTCCAGGCCAACCAGGAAGATCGGATCGAACTCCAACAAGCCTTAAATCAGCTCGAAGATCGGACTCGGATCATGATTGAGTCAGTCTTCTTCCATCACCTCTCTCGCCAAGAAGTTGCCAAACGCATCGGTGTCAGCTCCGTCACCGTTACCCGCAACATGAAAAAGGGCATCGACAAATTGGTAGATTTACTGCAACAGCAACAGCCTACCGCTCTGCAAGCTGAGCACTAAACGATTACTCTCCAAACTTAGGACATGCATTTTCCCTATAGGCTTAAAGCCTATAGGGAATTTCTTTGCTGGTCAACTGATGCTCCGCTCAACCCAGCGCACATCGAAGGCTAGCTCCCCAGTACTGGGAAAAACTACCAAGGTCCAGCATTCTTCCCCTAGGGCAGCTGGCCGAATACAGTAGCAGTCAATGAAACCTGGATTCAACATGTCAAGCAGCCCCCTCATATTCTTCTCTCGGAGAGTCTAATCAGCAATACCTTTACCCTTACACTGGGAGGTAAGACATTTTACGGGGTTTTGATATGCCGAGCCAGAATTCAACCCTTACCCATTCTCAACAGAGACTGATGCGATCGCGCCGAGTCCCCATCCAATGTCGAATTGGCCTTGCCCACGTTATCGGACTCATCAGCCTGTGCAGTGGATGGGTGTCCCCCCTCCCTAGTACGGCCCAATCCAACCTCCCTGTTATCTCCAAAACCTTGACCCAGAATTTCTTGGCCATGGAGCGCAGCTTCGAGAAAGAATTCGAAGACTATTTTGATGAAGATCTGGCTGAAGTTACCCAAGATCCTGCTGATGTTGCGCAAACCCTCAGTCGGATTAGTCAGGCAACCGGGACAAAACCAGGGGTATTGTGGGTCGTTCCCCGTCAGGATCATTTGCATTTAGTCTTGCTGTTACCAGGCGGTCAACCGATTGTGCGTGATCTGTACGATGTCCCCCGCTCAAAATTGCTACAAACGGTTGCCACTTTTCGAGAACAGGTCAATGACCCCGGTCAGTGGAATCTAGAACATGCCCAACAACTTCACCAGTGGCTAATTGCCCCCTTTGAAAAAGAGCATCTCCAGGTTGCAGATATTGATACCTTATTATTTTGCTTAGGTAATGGACTCCGAGGATTGCCCTTAGCCGCATTACATGACGGTGAACAATATCTGGTCGAACGATATAGCCTCACTAATATTCCGGCATTCAACCTAATTCAAACCGAATACACCCCTCGCAAGCGAGGAAAAATATTAGCAGGAGGGGCCTCAGAGTTTTTGCAACTGGATTCTCTGCCTGCTGTCCCCACAGAAATTTCAGCCATTTTAACCTTTCTCCAAGCTCGTCTTCCTGACCAACGCCAGTGGCAGGGCCAAGCTTTACTCAATCACGACTTTACCCTCAAAAATCTCAAGACTCAGCTAAACGAGCAAACCTACAATATTGTTCACCTGGCCACTCATGCCGAATTTAATCCTGGTCAACCCCGTCAGTCTTTCATTCAGTTCCGGGATGCTCAACTCAGACTAGATCAGATGAACACCATTGATTGGTCCGAACCGAGTCTGGATCTCTTGGTGCTCAGTGCCTGTAAAACCGCATTGGGCGATCAGACAGCAGAGCTAGGATTTGCTGGCATTGCCCTAAAAGCAGGAGTCAAAACCGCGTTGGGAAGTCTCTGGTACGTCAGTGATGTCGGTACTCTAGCCATCATGAGCGAATTTTATCAACAGCTACCCCGCCAAAAGACCAAAGCCGAAGCTCTCCGTCAAGCCCAATTACGGATGCTCCGAGGCCAAATTCGAGCAGAAAATGGGCAGCTCACATTATCGAATGTCCCTTTACGCTTACCCCGCGAAGTCTCTGATATTACCGGTGTCGATTTCTCCCATCCCTTCTACTGGTCAGGCTTTACGATGATCAGCAGCCCTTGGTAAATGGGGACATCGTCTATGGGCAGTCCTCTACAAGAACGCCTTTCGGAGCATTTATCTCACTTAGTCCGGGAACGAGATCCCTATCTAGCAACAGCAGGGCATTTTTATGTCAAAGAGTACATTTACCAAGAACTCAGTCAATGGGGGTCTGTTCGTCGGCATTCCTTTAGAACTCTGAAAAAAGTTGCCAAAAGCGTTCATGAGAATCTGATCCTGTCCCTAGCAGGCACTCACTCCTTGCCCCCGATTGTGATCGGAGCCCATTTTGATGCAGTTCCTGGGTCTCCCGGTGCTGATGATAATGCAACTGGGGTGGCAGTCCTCCTTGAACTCGCGCAGCATTTTTATCAACATCCCGCTCGTCACCCTCTCCACATCGTGGGCTTTGATCTGGAAGAATATGGACGACTAGGGAGTCAAGCCTATGCCCAGGAGCTGAGGCAAAATCAGATCTGCATCACCACCATGATTAGCCTAGAAATGTTGGGCTATATCGACTCACAAGATCATACTCAGCGCTACCCTGCAGGTCTTCAGTATTTTTATCCTTCTACTGGCAACTTCATTGCTCTGCTGGGCAATCTCCGCTCCATTCCAGTCATGCTTAAAATGTCCACTCAGATGAAACGGCATGGCGCACCTTGTGAGTGGCTCCCCGTCCCCTTTCGCGGCACCCCGATTCCTGACACCCGCCGGAGCGATCATGCTTCCTTTTGGGATTATGGATATTCTGCTTTGATGGTGACGGATACTGCGAACTCCAGAAATCCTCACTACCACAAGTCCAGTGATACTATTGCCACCCTCAACCTAGATTTCCTAGCATCAATCTACAACGGCTTGGTTCAGACGATTCAGCAGTTCTAAACTAAACGATTTGTGAATTAGCAGATCCCGGTGCCGACTCCATTCGCGAAGCCTATCGACTTGCAGGCCATTCCTTCGACAAAGTTTGGGCCGCAGAGGTTTTAGAACCACGCCCTTAAGTGGCAATTTATTCAGCTACTTCCACCCAAATATCCCCTTCTTCTATACGGGTGGGATAAGTCTGTAGTGGCTTTTCCTTAGAGATAGCTCCTAGAAGCTTACCAATCCCCGGTGGCCAAGGAATCCAGGACTTGGGTGCTCCTGTGGTGAGATCAAAAGCACTTCGATGAAGGGGGCAGACAATTGCGCCATCTGCAGTGATTTTCCCCTTATTGAGAGGGGCCTTCAAATGCGGACAAGCATTCTGGACCGCACAGATGGTCCCACTATGATTAACCAGAAGAATCTTTTCCTTCTCAACCTTAACGACTTGACGATCGCCCTGGTTGAGTTCGCTTTCTGCTAAAACTTTGACCCAACTCATTGCAGCCTCCAGAGAGTGAACAGCAAATTTCTACGGAGCAATTTGGCCTTGAATTTACGAGGTTGTTATGACGCTCACCTGCATTATCTCAGCCCAGTCGAAAAGGCAGTCTTCACCTCCATAAAAATCAATAGAAATCCCCATCACTTTCCCTGCATCTATACTCCTAGGTACCGTCCATCTCTTATTAGCTGCACATCACAGGATTAGAGAAGTTCATAGATGTAGTGACTTCAGGAACGAGCCACTCTCACCCTAAATAATCGATGGATACCAAATACAATCCACCGCCAATATCGATACATGCCCCATACCACCAGGGGTGTTAACAGCGTTGCCAACAGCATTCCCCCTGCTGCAAAATTCAAATCCACCTGAAAAATATCCCGCGCGATCCGCACGAGATCGTGATCAATCCCCGCTTTACCTTGCTGATAAATCGCACGGGTGGTTGGGTCAAAAATGAGTCGCCAACTGAATTGAACATCGTAGAAGGTGACATAGGCTGCCAGCATGGCATACAGCGGGCGCTCAACTGAATAACGACAGGCATATCCACTGATTGCCCGCGCCATAAAAATCCCAGCAAAAATCAGTTCAAATCCATGTCCCATCGACACCACCAGGAAATCATGGATACCCGTAAACGCACAAAGCGTATATGCGATCGCAACCCCCAACAATATCCGTGCCGTCAGATAGTTTTGCCAATACATGTAGAACAGATACCCAAATCCGCAGTAAATTAACCCGATTAAGAACGGCATGCGCTCAACGTTAAAGGTCATACCACCACCATGCATGAAATCAAAGGCAGGAATAGCCGGATAGCCAAAGATCCAGTTAGTCAGAGCATGGCCTAACTCATGCACCAGCGTAATTAAGGGACTGAGGAGAAAAGTCACTTGTTGAGAGGCAAAAATAAGAAGGGCCAAAACGATACCCGCTGCGATCGCTTGCCATCCTTCTCGATCAATTGATTGAGGTCCCCACAGGGCGGTCGAAGCATTCGTCGTATCATCCCAACGAGCCTTATTCAACTTAGGACGTCGCCACAATTCTCCATTAGCAGCCTGATCTAGAGTTGGCATCTGTCCATCTGCAGTCAAGACGCTCAACTGCCAGCACCAAGACGACTCCTTAGCGCCGTTCTCTTGCCCCGATATCCACAAGGTTTCTATCTCCGGCAAATGCCACTGGGCAATTTCACGACAGCACAAGATCACCGAACTCTTCTCATCCGGGGACTGATCCGCTTGTAAGTACACATGCAGCTCAACCTCATCCAACCAAACTTCTGCCTCAATCTGCTTGTGGACTAAAGCTTGATTTAAGAGCTGGGTCATAGCTTCTACCGATCCGCTGGTGGCAGCTTCTCTTAACTGAACAAGAGACTGGGACGGTTGAAGACTATCTGAGAAGGACATAGGGGATCCAATAAATGCTGGCTTTAGTATTCCCTCAGATTTGCCTTGTCTATGCTTTTGCCTTGTCTATGTTAGCAATCATTGTTTTGCTGCCAACAGGTTCACTGATAGGTTCAACCAACGTCACAGCAGAACGATGAGAATGGCTAGAGTATATAGCTTAATCCAGTCATTAATAGAGTGTCAGTAATAGAACAAATTATTCCTTGCGTAAAAGAACTATTGATCGCCGATAATTCTATGGCAGTCTTAACTGCTTAAGAGAATCATTAATTGTGTTTTTATCTATTAAACGAGAAAAGCATAATTAAGTCTTTTTGTGTGTTATCTCATATCAAATTTATTTGGATCAAGGGAGCTTTCAACAAGGGAATAACAGAGGTGTGATTTATTCCTGATAGTTAACTTTCACCTTTCCAAACTGGCTGTATCCCTCTCAAGTTCCATACACAAAAGGTATCAATGCAAAGGCTAGCTATATGCGTGAAAGCATCAGAAATTTCTCTATGGAGAAATCTATTCTTCGCAAGATACACAACAATCTTGAACATATTTTGAGGATAATTATGACAAACTATCAACCTGGGCGAGACTTCGGCGCACGATGCAATCAAGCTAGCGAGATTCGTAATCAGGCTCGTGATGATGCCTCATCAGAGTTTTCAACAGCTCAACCACCTGTAAATGGAGATGAGGATAAGTACCAATCCCTTGGGTTTCCAGGGTTTGCATCTTTCACCAAAGCGTTGGGTCACGATGACAATGGTTTAGTCGAGGAATTATCCTTTAATTCATTGCTGACTGCACTTCAAGAAGGTACTCAAGAAGCCTTTCAAAGAGTAAAGTTAGGGGGTGGAGTCCGCACGCTTGCCAATCCTCTCAATGCCTTTTCTTTTCAATTAATTGGGAACGATTCCAACGGAGCACGAATGGCGGCAGCGCCATCCTTTTGTAGTCTCAATACCGCAGTGGACTTGGTAGAGCGCTATTGGATGGCACTGTGTCGGGATATTCCGTTTGATAGATATTTCAGTGATCCCTTGATTGCGGAGGCTTGTGAGGATCTCAATGCCCTTGGCTTTGAACAACAATTTGGATTTACCTGTACGCCACAAACCATCTTCCGAGGTCCCTACGCCGGATGTGATGTTGGTCCTCATGTCTCCCAATTTCTCCTCCAAGACTTTAACTTTGGCAATCAACCTATTCGGCAACTACAACGTTATCCTCGAGAAGGACTGGATTACCTAACTGACCTTGAGGGCTGGTTTCAAGTCAATAATGGCAACAGTGATCCTACTAACACGGATGATCTGGTTGGTGAGCGCCGTATTATCACCCTTAGAGATGCGGGACAATGGGTTCACATCGATTTACCCTACCAATCAGCGCTATGGTCCACTCTGATTCTGCTTGGTTTGAGGGGGGTCGAAGGCATAACCACTGCCAGTCCCTACGTTAATGGGGGAATAACCACGGCTGGACCTTTTGGGAGTTTAGGCGAACCAGATGTGACGATTCAGCCTGCATTAGCAGCGGTATACGCTCTAAAACATGCTTGGTTCCAAAAGTGGTGTGTGCATCGCCGCCTCAGACCTGAAGTATATGCTCAGCGGCTTGAGCTGTTTCGCCGTGGAACACTAGGCGGTTCTCCTGATAACCCCCTCAATAATGATTTATTTAATCAACTCTTTGGAGAAGGAGCGGCGGTTTGGAGACAAACTGTGGTGTTGGATCGCATCTTGGAGTATAACAAGCAGCAAAACCAAAACTTCCATCGTACAGATCCAGAGGGAACTTGGTTGCTTCCCATTGCTTTTCCTGAGGGCTCTCCAACTCATCCAGCTTATCCAGGTGGTCATTCAGCCTTTATTGCTGCAGCTGCTACCACGGCAAAAGCACTATTTCAAGATGGCCCCTTTCCCCATCCAGTTATTCCAATTAATGAAGGGACAGAACTTACTCGGTACACTGGCCCCGAATTAACGATTCATGGTGAGTTGAATAAACTGATCGCCAACGTTACTTTATTCCGTGATGGGGCTGGGATGCACTGGCGTACAGATGGTACTGCATTTGGTGTCAACACGCCACCCGATCGTGGAGGGCAAGGAATTGAGACAGGAGGCAATCTATTGGGTGAAAAACTGGCCATCAGCATGCTCAGAGATATCAGGCGAACCTATCGAGAAGAAATTGGTCCCTTCAAGTTTCAAGGCTTAAACGGCAATCTAATTCGGATTCCACAGGAATAGGGCTTGAAAGATAACATTAGGTTTCAAGCTTAGGATTTAGATGCATACATACCTAGAAATGGGTCTTAACCGAATCCTAATCTCTGGCGTGAAAGAAGCAGGAGCTTACACTGAGGCTCCTGCCTCAGTTTTTAAATCGTCAATTAGCTGCCCAAGCTGATCACTAGTAGCCTGATAGATCTCACCACAGAAATCACAAGTAACTTCTGCCCCATCATCTTTTTCAATCATGTCTTGCAATTCATCTTGACCCAGCATTTTCAGGGCACCTAACACCCGCTCAATGGAGCAGCGACATTGAAATTGCACCATCTGAGTTTGGGGAAAGATCTTAAGTCCCATATCGCCTAATAGGTCGGTAAAAATATCAGGTAGGGTTTGGCCTGCCTGTAATAAGGGGGTAAAGCCTTGCAAATGGGACAGCCGAGACTCCAGCAATTCAACTAGGGCTGGGTCTTGGGCAGCTTTCGGTAGGACCTGAATCAAAAGCCCCCCCGCAGCAGTGACGCCCTGAGCCCCGACAAAAACGCCTAGAGCTAGAGCAGAAGGGGTTTGCTCTGAGGTAACCAAGTAATGGGTGACATCCTCACCAATCTCCCCTGAGACTAGTTCAACCGTGCTGGAATAGGGATAACCATAGCCCATATCGCGAACCACATAGAGAAATCCTTTTCCTACGGCCCCTCCTACATCCAACTTGCCTTTCGAATTGGGGGGTAATTCTACGCCCGGATTGGTGACATAGCCCCGCACAGTACCGTCCAAACCTGCATCGACTAAAATGCCTTGCAAAGGTCCATCGCCCCGAATGCGCAGATTGATCCTCGCTTCTGCTTGTTTCATACTGGAGGCCAACAACAACCCGGCGGACATAGTCCGCCCTAACGCTGCAGTGGCAACATAGGAAAGGCGATGGCGTTGCCTCGCTTCTTCGGTTAAACGGGTGGTGATCACACCAACTGCTCGGATACCATCGTCGGCGGCTGTGGCTCGAATAAGTTGGTCGGCCATAGAATCCCTACAGACTCTTAACAAATCTTTTTAATTGTACTGCAATGAATTCCAGTTGAAGCTTCTGAAACCAGATACTTTGGGAGATGATGTTTCTCAAATTACCTCAGATGAGATTCACATTGGTTAACATAGGAGAGCTGATTGCAGGATAGGTAGGCATCGATTCCTTTTTTTCTCTATCCGGGAATCTTATTAGTGAGTAGTGAAGTCAGCGAGGCTCATTTGGACATCATCCTTAACGAGGTTGTAGGATCACAACGTGATCTGTGCTGTTGGGTATTGCAGACCTTAGTCTTGTAAATACAGGATGACGACTGATTCTAAAACCAATCTTGTAACCTCTTCGATCAGCTCTGAAGCTGTGATCTATCGAGGTGCCAGCCAATTTAGATTTCTAAAATATTGGCCTATTTGGGGCATGGTTGCGATTACGCTAGCCGGCGGAGTGAGTTTTGGCTCCTACCGTTTATTATTGCACCAGCCTGCAAAACCCAACTGTGCCCAAGTCTTTTGGCCTTTTGCCTCTGGATCTTTGCGGATCTACTGTGCGCAGGAAAAGGCCAGTCAACAAACTTTGGAGGATTTGTTTGCTGCGATCGCACTGGTTGATGCCCTCGATGCCAACCATCCCCTCCGTCCAGCCATTAATCCGTTAATTGAGCAATGGTCTACCCAAGCGTTAGATTTAGCAGAAAAAGCATTTCATGCCGGCAAGCTGGATCGCGCCATTGAGTATGCCAAAAGAATTCCAGCCCAAACCACAGCTTACAAAGTCGTCAAAGAGCGCGTGGAGGAGTGGCAACAGATTTGGGCGGAAGGAGAAGATATCTACAATCGAGCCGAGGCTGCCCTCAATAACGAGGAATGGCGAAGAGCCTACGGCATCATGATCAAGCTTGTCCAAGTGGATAATCGCTACTGGTCTGGCACCCAGTTTGATGCCATGACCGAGAAGATCATCGTGGCGCAGAAAGATGAGCGTAAATTAGTTAAAGCAAAGCGATTAATGCGGCGCGGGGGATTGGAGAATCTATCGGAATCTTTAGGGCTGGTTCAGGAGCTAATTGCCGATAGTGTCTATCATCGGTCTGCACGGAAGACACAAAACACCATTGCCCGCAAGCTGATGACCATTGCAGAATATGCTTTGGAGCGACGCAACTACCATGCCAGTATGGATGCGCTGCAACTGATTCCACAAGATACTCCCATGTGGTCCCAGGCCCAGGACTTTATGAAAATTGCCCAGGCCAGCGCCTCTGCCTGGAATGGCACCATCGTCAATTTGGAAGAAGCCATCACCCAGGCCAACAAACTAGATATCAACAGCCCCCTTTATGGCAAAGCCCAAACCCTCATCGCCCATTGGCAACAGGAAATTACCAATATTCAACTGCTACAGAATGCCCAACTTCAGGCACAAACTGGTGATATCAACGACCTGGCGACAGCCGTAACCCAAGCGCAACAAATCTCATCGGGGAGTGACCGCTGGCAAGAAGCCCAACAAGATATTGATCAGTGGCAATATCAAATACAGTTACGGGAAGATCAGCCCATCCTTGATCGCGCCGATCAGCTCGCCTTACAGGGGGGATCCACAGCCTTGCAATCTGCCATTCAAGAAGCCCAAAAAATTCAGCCCGGACGGGCTTTATATGACGAGGCACAACTGAGAATTTCGGACTGGCAGTATCAATTGCAGCCCCCTGAAAGCGAGTCATTTGACAGTACGCCCCTAGATCAGCCTCTGCAAACCGTCCCTACCCTTGGCTCCGAACAACTGCTCCAAAGTGCGGAAGCCATTGCCAGCAAGGGCACTCCCAAAGCCTTGGCCGCAGCCATCGCTCAGGCCAACCAAATTTCACCCGAGTCTCCCTCGCGATTCCAAGCTAAGCTGTCCATTGATAACTGGTCTGAGCAGCTGTTAGACATGGCTCGGGGACAAGCCCTTGCCGACCCAGTTGCCGCTATTGCGATCGCACAACAAATCCCCAGGGGCAGCCGGATGTACGAATCTGCTCAGCGCCAAATTCAAGCCTGGCAACAGCAGGAATAACCAATCGCTTCGGCGGGGAGCCGAGGGCTATCCTCCTGCAGAGAAATCCCTTGAAAAAAATTCATCCCTGCCGTCAGGCTATACCCGTGTAGTCTTCAGGTTGCTTGTGCTAGAGTGGGCGTACCTCACTTTCACCATATTGTCATCCAAGGTGATAGTGCCTTACGAAAGCAACTGGGTCAGGCTTATGGCGAATTCAAAAGACGGATTAGTATTAGGAACAACAGCTCTAGTTGGAGCGGGCGTTGTGGTCATCGGTGCAAACCTTTGGCAGTCCAGCTGGGCAGTGTTCAAAGAAAGTCCGAAAGAGGTCGTTGACGAGGTTTGGCAAGTCATCAACCATGACTATGTCGATGCCACTTTTAACGGCAATGATTGGCGTGACATTCGTAACCAATACTTGAATCGCAACTATACCTCCCAAGAAGAAGCCTATAAAGCTGTCCGGGAAATGCTGGACAAACTGGAGGATCCCTATACTCGCTTCATGGATCCAGAACAGTTCAAAAGCATGCAAATTGATACCTCCGGTGAATTGACGGGGGTTGGCATTCAGATCACGCAGGATGAAGAGACCAAAGAAATCACCGTTATTTCGCCCATTGAAGGTAGTCCAGCTGCCGACGCTGGGCTCTTATCCAAAGATGTGATTATCAAAGTAGACGACAAAAGTACCGAAGGGATGGATATCAATGGTGTCGTCAGCTTAATTCGCGGTCCCGTTAATACCAACGTTACCCTTACCGTTCTGCGCGGTCAGGAAAGACTGAACTTTACGATCAAGCGGGCGCGGATTGAAATTCACCCCGTTCGCTATTCTTATCAAAATGGTTCGGCAGGTGGCGTCGGCTATATCCGCCTCAATCAATTTAGTAACAACGCTTCGGCTGAGATGCGGGAAGCGATTCAGGACTTGAAGAAGCAGAAGGTTGCAGGATTTATCCTAGACCTGCGCTCTAATCCCGGAGGGTTACTGTATTCCAGTGCTGAAATTGCTCGTATGTGGATGGGCAAAGGCACGATTGTTTCCACCATAGACCGCAAAGGTGGAGAAGATCAGCTCACCTCTGGTAAAAACACCCTCACGGATAAGCCCCTCGTGATTCTTGTGGATGGGGGGTCAGCCAGTGCTAGCGAAATTCTAGCAGGGGCATTGCAGGATAATAACCGCGCCACTCTGATTGGCACCAAAACGTTTGGTAAGGGCCTCGTTCAATCCGTTCATCCCCTTGAGGATGGCTCGGGTTTAGCGGTGACCGTCGCCAAATACTTCACCCCCAGTGGTCGAGATATCAATAAAAAAGGAATTGAGCCTGATATTGAGGTCAAACTGACGGATGAACAACGAGAAGCCCTTTCTCAGGATCGGGATAAGATTGGCACCCAAGCCGATCCTCAATATGCCAAAGCTTTGTCGGTGCTGAACGAGCAAATACTGGCCACTAAGAATAGCAATCTCCAGTCGTCTTCTCAGTAATGATTGCCTTTACGCCTAATCCAAGCTTTACATGAGCCTTCTGGTATGCTCCTGTCTTCGCGAAGACGTTGCCTTCCAGGATAGGAAGCAGGAGGCAGATGAGCCTGGAAACCAGCAGGAGATCTGAGCTATTCGATCTGAAGTTAAGGGAAGTTTGTGGTTGCCAAGTGGGTATAAGTTCGCTACGATGACAAAGGTCAAAAGTTACTGACCGCGCCGGGATAGCTCAGTCGGTAGAGCAGAGGACTGAAAATCCTCGTGTCGCCAGTTCAATTCTGGCTCCTGGCATTTTTTGATGAGAACTGAAT
>JANQPU010000087.1 GCA_028285315.1 Acaryochloris sp. IP29b_bin.176 | reverse complement strand
TTTGTGCATAATGCTAGAAAAAGGGGGAAAGCCTTGATGAGTAGCCTATTAGGCACCTTGCTTAGCTAACTCCCTGAAACACCGATTGAGCCAATATTTTTACCTGCCTACTGAATTATTGCCGCCACTCTTGATGTCCAAGTCTGGTGGGTTTCCCTTAAAACTAGAAGGTTCGTTGAAGCTGGATGGCTGCTTGTAGTTGCTGTTGATACTCCATTTCTGAGATTGTGTATGCTCCAAATCTCTCCAAGTGGGGGTTCATGATTTGGACATCAAATAAGGTAAATTGTTGCGATCGCAAATGATCCACCAGCATCACCATCGCCACCTTAGAGCCTTCGGAAATCTTAAAAAACATTGATTCGCCAATAAACACCCCACCAATCGCTAATCCGAGGATGCCACCCGCCAGCTGATCGCCTTGCCACGTTTCAAAGCTATAGGCCCAACCTGCTCCATATAGCGTCAGATAAATAGCCTTGAGTTCATCCGAGATCCAGGTGGATTCGCGATTGGCGCAGCCTTCTACCACGCCTAGAAAATCTCGATTGATGGCTGGCTTAAATCGATTTTGGTTAAGGCTACGGCGGAGCGATCGCGGATAACGAAACCGATCATCTAAAGGCATGACCGTCCGACTCTGACTGGAATACCATCCCAAACTATCTCCGTTATCCATGAGGAAATAACCTTGACGATAGCCAGCAATGACCTCAACAGGATCAATCTGCATCATCATCATCTTCTGAATCGAATCAAACTGAAGCCACCCACTGCGAACCGCTCACCTTTGCTTCATCAACATTCTAAAGAGATTGCCACATAACATCGATTGACTTGGTGCTTTTTGCAGCCTCTTTCGCTATATGCATCAGCAATGAGTGACAAACTTATACAACTTAAACGCAGACTTGAGCAAGAACGCAAAACTTCCCCTGCAATACTCAGAACATTACAAAAGTCCCCATCACGATGAGAACCCCTGAGGAGTCTGAATAAAGGCTCAATTTTATATTCATTCATATCTACAGGACTGATCAGCATGATGCCTCAACACCAACTTTTAGCCACAACAGGTTATTACATTCGTCAGTTGATTAAACAACATGCCCAGGAACTCCAATCCGTTTTTACCAACGGTGCCCAGCTGATCGCGGATACCACCGCCGACATCAACCGGATCATTGCCAATCTCTATCCTAACGAGACGGAAACCACTCAAGTGATGAGTGAACTGGAACTGCTGGTCCAAGTCCATCAGCATCTTCGCAACCAAAACAGTCTCTACACCAGCACCCTTGAGCAACTACAAGATATTGAAGCCAGAATCTTTCGCATCTTGGGACTGAACCGAGTTAGCTACTCTCGCTAAGTGGCCCCTGTGCTGGGTTGAGTGTTTCTCTCAGACGTTGTCTTACGGTTTCTGCGACATTTCTCAGAACAGTAAATGATGTCTTCCCAGCAGTTTCGCCATTTCTTGCGCCAGGTAAAGGGCAAACCACATACTGGACAAATCTTAGTGGGTAAGTCACGTTTTTGGGTGGCCATGCTTGATCAATCTCGAAATTTTGTTGGGTTCAATTCCTCACGGTGGCTATTGCATCCCAACCTAACGCTAGCTTCTCCTCATTGGCAAACGGATGAGAATGATCTTGCTTGGATAGTAGAGATCCATTGAGATATTGAAGTTCAACAGAGGCAAAACTTATAAATGGCTCAGGCGAGATTTGAACTTGCGACCTTGGGCTTATGAGTCCCCTGCTCTAACCACTGAGCTACTGAGCCAGTTCGTCGGTTGGCGGTAACAGCTGATGCGTTAGCTGCCATCAAACGCCGACAGTTTAGTAGCCTAACATACACAGCGGTCCCTGTGCTACGTTCGGTTTGGGGAATTTCCTAGTTTGGCAAAATACGTTGATAGCAGAGCGATACCCCTTGGTCACAGCCGGACATGTCATGGGAAGATAGGCAAATATGTAAATCTTTTCCGCGACCATGGACATTAAAAACGGCTTTGTTGGTGCAGTCGGCAACACGCCCCTCATTCGCCTGAATAGCTTCAGTGAGCAAACCGGCTGCGAAATATTGGGCAAAGCTGAGTTCTTAAATCCAGGGGGATCTGTCAAAGATCGAGCTGCTTTGTTTATTATTGACGACGCCGAGCAAAGAGGAGTCCTCAAGCCTGGTGGAACCGTGGTAGAAGGCACTGCCGGGAACACTGGCATTGGCCTCGCCCATATTTGTAACGCTAAGGGCTATAGATGTTTAATCGTCATTCCCGAAACCCAGTCCCAAGAGAAGATGGATGCGCTGCGGCTATTAGGGGCAGAAGTTCGGGCAGTTCCAGCAGTGCCGTACCGCGATCCCAATAACTATGTCAAACTATCGGGCCGGATTGCCGATGAGCTAGAAAATGCCGTGTGGGCTAACCAGTTCGATAATTTGGCCAATCGTCTGGCTCATTATGAGGGGACAGGGCCCGAAATCTGGCAACAGACCGATGGCAAAATTGATGCCTGGGTCACCTCGACCGGGACAGGCGGTACCTACGCAGGGGTGGCTATGTACCTCAAAGAGCAAAATCCCAATCTTAAAACCATTCTGGCTGACCCGATGGGCAGCGGGCTCTACAGCTATATCAAAACCGGAGAAATTAAACCGGAAGGAAGTTCAGTCACTGAGGGAATTGGCAATAGCCGAGTCACCGCTAACTTGGAGGGAGCCCCCATCGATGATGCGGTTCAGGTCGACGACCACGAATGTCTGCGGGTCATTTATCAACTCTTACGGCAAGATGGTCTATTCCTAGGGGGATCTGTCGGTATTAATGTGGGTGCAGCGGTGGCCCTAGCCAAGGAGATGGGACCAGGGCATACCATCGTCACTGTGCTGTGTGATAGCGGCATTCGGTATCAGTCTAAGTTGTTTAATCCAGACTGGCTCCAGGCTAAAGGACTGAGCCCTGATTAAGGCTTACAGGAACTAGACCTAAGTTAGGACAATCAATTTTTTCATGGAACAGCGTTGGCGCTGGGTCAAGCAGCAATGGGCGCGTTATAAGGCTATTGTTTACGCCTGTTTACTGATGGCGGTTTTGGCCTTTTTAGGGCAAGCCTTATATGAACATTGGCAAGCGATTGCAACCATTAAAATTTCACTGTCTGCCTGGGCGAGCTTTGCGATCGCAACTGGCATTACCCTATTCGCCTTTACCTGGACTGGGTGGGTTTGGGGATGGATTCTAGAGGATTTAGGACATCCAGTCAGCAATGTTTGGGCTACCCAAATCTATCTCACAACAAATATTGCTAAATATTTGCCTAGTAATTTAGTCCACCTCTACGGTCGGACCTTAGCGGCAAAAACGGTCGGTATTCCCTTAGCTGCTGCCTCCCTAAGTGTCATCCTTGATACGCTCCTGATGATTACAGCAGGGTTAATCCTTGGCTTATTGAGTGTTCCTCGGGGTGGGCTATGGTCAGCAGGGTTAGGATTACTAGCAGCATTAATGATTGTGCATCCGACGATCCTTCATTTCCTGATCCGCAGACTCACTCAACTGGGAGCCGTTCTTTCTCAATCCAAAGTGGACAAAAGCGTAAAATCCCTGCCGCTAAAGCAATACCCGTGGCGACCTTTACTTGGAGAAATTGGCATTATTGTCCTCAGAGGATTTGGTTTTGCACTGACCGTCCAAGCTCTCATCCCTGTTGAGATTGAAGCAGTGCCTCGCTTAATCAGTATTTTCAGTATCGGCTGGCTGTTAGGATTTGTGACCCCTGGTGTTCCAGGAGGGGTGGGGATTTTTGAACTGACAGTCAGTCAATTAATGATTCGCCCCGGTGTCCTGACTGATGCCCCAACCTTATCCTATGGACTGGCTTTGGGCAGTGTAGGTTTGTATCGATTGATGAACACTATTGCTGAAGCATTGGGGGCAGGTCTAGCGTGGTTAGATGCAAAGCAATCTAGAACAGCAACAACTCCTATCCTTCGCTCCCGATCTATCGCTACATCCCACCCATCAAAGATTAGGAAGGATCAGAGTCTTCCTTAAGGCAGCTGCCCAAGAGGGAGGAAACGCATGGATAATAACCAAACTTAACAATACGCAAAATTTTAGTTAAACATGTCCGTATATTTGCGGAGGACAACCCACTAAATCAACTCGTACTCTTTGAGAGGAGCAGGTTTATTCAACCAGTATTCAGGAATATGCGTGAATTTACGCAATTTCAATTGGTTCTGAAGCTGCTGTGCCTGTGTCTGGAGTATCTTCAGGGTGACTTTTCCTCTACTGTACGAGATCGTGAAAAGCGATAAACAGTCCTATTTAGATCATCTGTCTGCCACCTGCCCAGCTGTCCTGTATAGCAGCTGTCCTGGTGCCTATGATTTAACGGCTGTCTCTCAGAGTGTTACTAACCTATTTGGCTATACGGATCAGGACTTACTGACAGAGCCTAACCGCTGGGTATCTCTCATCCATCCTGACGATCGTTCCCTGGTCTTAGAGACCCTCAGCCAAGGCACTTTAGATGTTTGGCAAGAATGTGAGTATCGTTTTTTTCATAAGCATTTAGGGTATCGCTGGGTTCAGAACATCTTTCAATTGGTGTCTAAACCCACTGGACCTGGACTGGAGATCATTGGCTGTTGGTTAGATCGAACGGAGCACCTCAAGCATCGGCTAGCGCAGCAGCATCGCGATACGTTACTGGCAGCGGTGGCCGAAGCAAGCCAACATCTATTGACTGGTTCCCATTTCAATACAGCAGTGACCAAAGCCCTAGCGGTCGTCGGTAGCGCAGCTCGGATCGATCGGCTCTATATTTGCGAACTCCATACGTCTTCTACCAATGCTCTAACGCCCCAGTTGCGCTATGCCTGGGTCAAAAAGACAGAATCGACGTCGAGTTTACAGTTGCCCTGGACAGTTCCTGCGGATGCCATTGGGCAGCGTCGCTGGTACCAGTCTTTAGTCCGTCATCTCCCTTTTGCGCAGTCAACCCAAGAGTTTCATGAGATTGAGCGATCTCATCTAATGCGGGCTGGCATTCGTTCTGTCTTTCTCCTCCCCATTTTTGTAGAAGATCACCTGTGGGGATTCATGAGCTTTGAGAATCGCCAAGTTGAGCGCCAATGGGCTACCCCGGATATTGCCCTCTTGCAAACTTTGGTTGCTAGTCTCAGTGGGGCTTTAAAGCATCACCAGAAGGAGACGGAGCTGCTCCATTATGCTTTTCACGATCCCTTAACCAATCTTCCAAATCGCGCCTTGTTTATCAATCGATTGGAACAGTCGCTCAAGCAGCTTCAACGTTATCCTGATTACCTATTTGCTGTACTGTTTTTGGATTTAGACCGATTCAAGATCATTAATGACAGCATGGGGCATGGGATTGGCGATCAGTTGCTCATGGGTATTGCTGAGCGGTTGTTAGCCTCTCTACGTCCGGGAGATACGGCGTCTCGCTTGGGAGGGGATGAGTTTGTCATTTTACTCAATGGCATCCAAAGCCAAGACGATGCTACTGCTACGGCAGAACGCCTCCGTCAACAGTTGACATTACCTTTTAATTTAGGGGTTCATGAAATCTTCATTGACGCCAGTATTGGCATCACCCTGAGTAACTTTGGGTATCAAACTGCTGAGCAGGTGTTGCAAGATGCTGATGTCGCGATGTACCAAGCCAAGTCGTCTGGTAAAGGCTGCCATAAGGTGTTTAATATGGGCATGCAGTCCCAGACGATGGCGCGATCGCAGTTGGAAACGGAAATGCGTCGGGCTATTGAGCGACAAGCTTTTGAAATCTACTATCAGCCTATTGTCTGCCTCAAAACTGGTGACATTGATGCGTTTGAGGCATTGATTCGTTGGTACGACAGCAATCATCAACCTATCGCAGCCTCTGATCTCATTGACATTGCCGAAGAGTCAGGCATGATCCAAGATTTAGGGTTATCCGTGTTGCAGCAGGCTTGCAATCAACTCCGTCAGTGGCAGCGACTTTCCGATTATGAGTCTCTACAGATCAGTGTCAATTTGTCTGCCAAACAGCTCTTTCATAGTGATTTGGTCACAAAAGTTTCGGATATTCTAGCCGCATCTCGAATCGATCCCACCCATCTCAAGCTAGAGCTGACCGAAAGTACGATTATCCGTAATGACCAGGACACCATTATCTTACTGAAGCAATTGAAGGACCTAGGGTTAGAGCTTTATCTTGACGATTTTGGAGCAGGATATTCCTCTTTGAGTCATTTGTATAGCCTGCCAATTAGCGCCTTCAAGATTGATCAATCCTTCGTGCAGCGGATCGATATGGGGGCAGAGGGGCAAGCGATTATCCGTTCGATTCTTCTCCTTGCTCATAACTTGGAACTCAAGGTAGTCGCTGAAGGCATTGAGAATAAGACACAACTGGATTACCTTAACTCTCTGGATTGCACCCATGGACAAGGCTTTTTATTTGCTCCACCCCTGACTGCGAGGGGAGCTACATCGCTGTTGCGATCGCAAGATCGGTTCGAGTATCAATCCGCTTAAACACCGATCTCAGCCCCATCGCTTATCGTTAATCTCCACCATTTTCAACGGATAGATGGTTTAGGGATGTCGGTTTGGGTTAGAACACAAAATATCCATAGCTCAGTACCATTAGGTCTGTAGTATTTGGCCTAAATTGACCGTCTATGACAACTGTATTATTTTGTGCCCTGGCGCTAGCCATGTGGTCTCTACCACTCAACTACATCCCCACCCTGGCCCGGTTTGCAGAAGGGGGGATGGATTGGGCCGCGAGCAATCGGGACACCCTGCCAGATATTCCCCCCTGGGCTCAACGGGCAGAGCGGGCTCAACGTAACCATTATGAAAATTTACCGATGTTGGTGGTGGCGCTTCTAGTTGTTCAGTTGTCGGGGGAAGCTAATCCAATCATCAATTTGGCAGCAATTAGCATGGTTGCCTGCAGGGTCTTTCACGCTTTCGCTTACATTATCGGCGTGCCATTGTTGCGTTCGTTAGGGTTTGTAGGGGCTTTATTATCCCTGTTTGTGATTTTGTGGCAGCTGTTTGTTTAACGGAAAATTGATGATTGGGCATACATTAGGCGATGTGCGACTAATCAATGACAAGCGTGTCAAAGTGCAGCAACTCCCGCCCCGCTTGGTGGTTGAGAAAACAGCACACCGTATGGGCCAG
>JANQPU010000086.1 GCA_028285315.1 Acaryochloris sp. IP29b_bin.176 | reverse complement strand
TTCCTTCGCCGTCGGCTGGCTGATCATCTTTCACCAATCGGCAGGGCTACTCGGCATGCGCTTCTCGACCGAAATCGCTGGGCTGGCGGTCGATCTCACCGTCGCCGTGGGCGCCATCTCGCTGACCACGTTCCTGCTCGACGATGTCGTCTTCGCCAACGACATGATTGCGATCCTCTGCCGCGGCGCTCTCGCCGGCGGCCTCGCGCTCGCGAGCCTCGCTTTGTTGCGGCTCAACGTGACCCGCCAACTGATCACGTGGCTCATTGATGCCGTCCGCGACCGTCGAGCTGCCCGGCGCTCAGCTCGTCCATGAGTGGGCCACTCAAGATCCGCAAAGGGATTGAAACCAAAAAAGTTGTTAGATGAATTCATAATTTTGGACTCCGTAATATCATATGTAATGTAACTTTATGTAAATAAATGTAACAGTAACTTTATAAACTGTCAACTGTATGGCTCTCTTTTCTGTTTCCTGAGTATCTGGATGAAGGTCAAACATGGAACTTATGGGAATAGAGCCACTCCGCAGATTCATAAACAGATGAGAGTTCAGATCCTCTAACAGTTCTGTTACTGAGAATGCTTATCTCCCCACTAACGGACCCCTTGAGCCGAGTAACCCCAATCGCCTTCAACTCCAGCAACACCGTATCCCATCTCAGCGATATCGCTTCACTGGCTCTCAACCCATCACAATGCCAATTTAGATTAAGGCGTAATACCTGGATTGAATTGCCGGATTAACCTCACTGTTCGCTGATACTCTTTCTGATTTCCCTGCTTGGCAAACAGCCCTGCTGCTTGTCTTAGATCTACCAAACCATTCGTTTGATCTCCTAACGAGAGACGAACGCTCCCTCGGTACAGATAAGCCTCTGCAAACCGGGAATTTCGCTGCACCGCATCGTCAAAATCTTCTAGAGCGCCAAAGTCATCCTCAAGCTCAAACCGCACTTTACCCCGATGGAAGTATGGCTCAGCATTGTTAGGATCTAGCAGAATGGCTTGGGTGAACATTGCGATCTCATCTCGATAATTGCGCTGCTGCATTAGGGTCTGTCCTTGCCGAATTAAACTGGCAAGATTATCTTCCGCAGCTAAAGCAGTCCTGCCATAGAGGTATAGAGTCAGCAACAGCACCACCCCTAAACCGGATAGTTTGTTTACAACCAACATGATCCAAACCACCAGCAAAAAACTAAAACTATCCCATCACAAGCCGAGATAGATAGTTTTAATCATGGAGCAGAAACCTGAAAACAGTCTGAGCTAAGCTCTAAGAAGCTAGCATGTCTCCATTCATCCAGATTCTTGTTGTTGTAGATCAACTGAAACCTATGCTCTTATCTTTCAAATTCTCTACGGTTTTTGAGTTACCTAGGTAGCATAAATTTTGTATGGATTTTGAAAACCGTCAGGCTGGTGATTAGTGGCTCACCCCTGCCAGGGCGATTAGGAGAGAGCCAAAGTTTGAGAATTAGCAGAAGTAACACTTTCAATGCCATTGTCTATGGTATTGACCGTTTTTGCGATCGCATCTCTAATACCACCCGCGAACCACCTCCGGGGGAGCTGCGGGCCTGGTGAAGTACCAGAGATGGACTCCTGATGTTCCTAAGAGAATGCCGATAGTTGCGCCGAGAAAAGCTGCGGTTTAACGGGTCATGGTGTCCTGATGGTCAACTACAACTCATTGCGATATTGGCTCAATTGATGAGCCTGTGGACAAGGATTTGCAGGCGGCTAATCAGGAATTGCTGAAATTGCAAGCTTAATGATTAAACTGCACAAAGCAAAACTTTTTAGGGATTTCCGATCTTGGCTCTGATGAAATGGCTTTCTAGCATAATGCACTAATGAATTCCCTTATCCCTTCAGTTCCCCATGTCAGAGCAAGATAAATATCAAGTCGCCCCCTCTCGAAATACCGAAGAAATCCGCCAGAACTACAACAGCGTTGCCAAGGAAATGCGGGCTAAAGATGCCAGAGCCAGGATTGCAGCGCGACAGAAGGCGGAACAAGATACACGGCAGAGGGCTGCAATTGAGAGGATTCCACCGGAGCATCGATACGTACCCGATCAGGCCAGCTAGCCATCAGGATCGAATAGTCCAGTACTCCCACAGATCCGCTTTGCGCCAATCATCGCAGTGATGCTCACAACCGTTCTGA
>JANQPU010000092.1 GCA_028285315.1 Acaryochloris sp. IP29b_bin.176 | reverse complement strand
ATAAACGGTTGTTGGTGCTAGTGATGAAGTTGCAGAATCTCTCCCATGCGCTGGCGCTTTCGCGTCTTTGCAATACTGTTGTCATGGTTATGATTGCTGTTAACTAACATTAACTATGGGACAAAACCGAAAAGCTATGTCCACGTTACTAATGATAATGATTTTGTTTTGTTTTGTAAACTTGGATTCAGTTTTTGTGGAGAAGAGAGGGCAAGTTTACAGCAGTCAAGTCGAAGGATTGACCTGGCTAAAACTGATTGCGCCAGGTGTATGCTGAAACCATCATGCTCAACAACTGTATCGATTCTGAGAAGCCAGTGATTAACTGGTCAGTTTATGCAAAATAACAGCAGCAGCAAACCCTAACCCAAAATATCGGATAAATTGCCAGAATGGCTCTTTCAAATCATGCCATTTCCAAAGCTGGCTTTCAAGAGTAACGCCTAGAGTGTGGATCTGATCTTGAACTTGTTCTAATTCTGTCTGTAGCTCTGCTAAGTTCTTTTCTGTCTGGGCCTTTGCAGTCATGTCAGCCTGGACATCAGCTAACTTTTTTTCTAACTGAGCTTTTTCAGCTTGAGCGGTTTTGATCTCTAAATACCGATCTCTAATTTGTTGGAGGGTATTTTCAGCCTCAGTTAAGGCTGCGGGGAACTCTGTATAGAAGTCTACGGCAGTTTGAGCTTCTGAAGATCCTGCCATCTGTTTTAGAGTTGGTTGTTCCGATGATTCCATTCTGGTTCGTCAAAATTAGGGATTATTAATTTATTCATTTCGGATCGGGGGGTGAATGCCCCTCATGACCGATGGTTGAAGTGGTCTAACGCAATTTTTCCCTGTGCCTAAACCTTTATTTCCCCAGCAACGCTGGCAAATTGCCCGCCCAGATCAAACGCTGGTAGACAGAATTGCGATCGCAACGGGACTCTCTCCTCTGTTAGCCGCTGTATTGGCCAATCAAGGAATAGCGTCTGTTAAGGCCGCTCAACAGTTTTTGGCACCGGAGTCACAGATCTTACCCTCTCCTCTTGAAGCATTCCCGGATTTGGCCTCTAGCTTAACGTTATTGAAGACTGCGATCGTATCTCGACATAAAATTGCCATTTGTGGAGACTATGATGCCGATGGGATGACCAGCACGGCCCTACTGTTGCGCGTCTTGCGGGCCTTAAACGTTGAAGTGGATTACGCAATCCCCAGCCGCATGCAAGAAGGCTACGGCATCAACCAGCGCATCGTTGAGGAGTTTGCGGCGGATGGGGTAAAGCTGGTGTTAACGGTGGACAACGGTATTGCCGCTTATGACCCCATTGCGAGAGCGCGAGAGCTGGGATTGACCGTGATTATTACCGATCACCATGATCTACCCCCACAACTGCCCCCTGCGAATGCCATCCTCAATCCCAAATTAGTACCAAAAGAATCTCCCTATCGGGGGTTGGCGGGGGTTGGGGTGGTTTACGTTCTGGCAACCTTACTCGCTAAGGAGCAAGGCAACACGACGCTGATTACCCCCCTTTTGGAACTCTTTACCCTAGGCACCATTGCCGATTTGGCTCCGTTAGTGGGTGTCAATCGCCGCTGGCTGCAGCGAGGCTTAGCCCTCCTCCCCCATTCCCGTTTAGCCGGAGTGCAAGCGCTGATGCAGGTGTCGGGCTGTGCAACCGCCGATCAAGCCCTTAAACCCGATGCCATTGGGTTTCGGTTGGGTCCTCGCATTAATGCCGTAGGCCGAATTGCCGATCCCCAAACGGTGATTGAACTCCTCACCACCGACGATCCAGGGGTGGCCTTTGCCCGAGCCATGCAGTGTGAGCAGGCGAACCAGCATCGGCGTCAGCTCTGTACGACTATTGAAACAGAAGCCATCGATTTAGTAGAAACCTTAGTCCGGCAGGGACAAGCGCCGTGGCGACTCAATGGTGATTGGGTAATTATGCTCGTTCATCCGGGTTGGCATCATGGCGTCATTGGGATTGTTGCCTCCCGGTTGGTAGAACGCTATGGTTTGCCCGTTTTTATTGGGACCTACGAAGATGAAGCTCACATCCGTGGGTCAGCGCGGGGGATTCCTGAGTTTGATGTATTTGCAGCACTCCAAGCCTGTGACGATGTCCTAGACCGATATGGTGGGCACCGGGCAGCAGGGGGCTTTTCCTTGGCAGCCGATCAGTTGGGGGAGATGCGATCGCACCTTCGCACCTTCGCCCACCAAACCTTACGGATTGACCAGCTTAAGCCCCTAGTCACGATTGATGCTCAAGCCAACTTCTCGCAGCTCACTTGGGAGCTATACGAGCAAATTAATCAACTCCATCCCTGTGGCATTGCCAATCCAGAACCCATTTTTTGGACTTCCAATGTTGAAGTAGTAGACCAGCGACCTGTCGGTAAAGACAGCACCCACCTCAAGCTTACCCTGGCCCAATCAGACTGCGGAAACACGCTGATCAAAGCGATGGCCTGGCGATGGGGAACCTACTATCCCGTGCCTAATCGGATCGACATTGCCTATCGGTTAAGAGAAAATACCTGGAATCAGCAAACGAATTTAGAACTCGAAATTTTAGGTATTAGAGCCCCGGTTGCTCCATCTACCGACCCGCCTACCCCTATTGTGGTTGCCCAAGCCGATCAAGGTGCACCCGTGGTCCGCCAGCAAGTGGCCCTGCACTGTCCAGAACCCACCGTATCCTCAACACTATTAAAAGCCATACAGTGGTCGAGTTTGGGAGACTGGCCGCAGGTACTCAAAGGCATCGACGGTCACATCCTGATGTACGGCTATCAGCGTCCTTATGTGTCGACCACAACGCTGCCCGGAACAGTGGAATATGATCGCCCTAGTCGTCCCTGTGACTGCCTTATCCTCTGGTCTTTACCCCCTTCCTGGACGCATTTGCGTTGGCTCCTCTCTTTAGCACGGCCTCAGCAAATTTATGTCCGCAACCATAGCCCAGCGATTTTGCCAGCAGAGGAGTTAAAGGCAAAACTAAAGTTTGAAATAGCAAAAAACGGTGACCAACCCCTTAATCTACTGAACTTAGGACAGCAATGGTGGGTGGCACCGAGTACAATTGTGTCTGCTTTTCGAGAAATAGGTTACCCCTGCTCTGATTTCCCAGAGACGGGACTCTTAGAGCAGGAGTTAAAACGCTTACAGCGCTGGTATCATTGCTCAGCCAATCGATTGGCAGGGTTAACCTAGGTTGCGTTGCTTCGAAGAGCAACTAATAGCACAACAACAGGTCCTGCAATGACGACAGCGCCAAGCATGGTGAGTTGAAGTACAACTTGTAAATTAATTGCAGCTAGTAAGTCCATCCTTCCTCCCAGATTAACTCAAATATTGTGAGCGAACGCGCCCTCTATTGTACCTGCTCAAGGGATCGCTTGCGAAAGGGATTTTGATAGGATTATCTTATTAGCTCTGCGTCAGGGTGAAAATCTCAAACTGTTAACTCCTGATCTTGCAATCTGTTAAGCCGTCTAGGATAGGGTCACCCAAGGTATGGCAAATTGGTGTTGCGTCGAGCAATGTGGGGCCTGCTGCCATCTCGATCCATCGGAGCGGCCTGATGTTCAAGAGTATTTAACCCCAGAGGAATGGAAGCATTATCTGAGCTTGGTGGGTACCGATGGCTGGTGCATTCATTTTGATGCGGATCATCGCAAATGCCAGATCTATGCCGATCGGCCTCAGTTTTGTCGTGTCCAGCCGGATGTCTTTCAACGTCTCTATGGAGTGGCACCAGAAGCGGTAAATGATTTTGCGATCGCATGTTGTCGCGAACAGATCGATGCGGTGTATGGTGACCGCAGCTTAGAAAGCATTCGATTTGAACGTGAAATCGGTTTCTAACTCCCTCCTCCAGGCATAATGGGGCTAGTCAACTGTGATGTAGCAGCCCAGACAGTCACAGGTTCATTTTTGTTTAGGCTTACCGTGAGTGATACTAATCCCACCCCCGCTAATCTTCAGACTTCTGAACAAAAAAATAATCAGCACCCTGATCAAGTCAAAGGGTTCGGCAAGGAATTTGGGTTGGCCTTTGTCACGGTCTTCTTAGCAGAGTTAGGGGATAAGACCCAATTAAGTACATTGCTGATGACAGCAGAATCCCAGTCACCGTGGATTATCTTTCTCGGGGCTGCTGCTGCCTTAGTAACGACGAGCTTGTGCGGGGTGCTGATTGGCCAGTGGTTAGCCCGCCGAGTATCGGAAAATGTATTAAACACTGTGACGGGGGCTAGCCTGCTGTTTATTTCTATCTTGTTAATTTGGGATACGGTAAACCTCTAGAACTGAAGAGCCAAAGAGAATGGATTGGAATTTGTTAGGGCTAAGTTTTGTTGTGGTATTTTTAGCAGAGCTGGGCGATAAAAGCCAGTTGGCCGCTATTACCCTCAGTGGCAACTGCCAACATCCTCGGGCCATTTTCTTAGGCACCTCTTCGGCATTGATTTTTGCGAGTTTGTTGGGGGTATTACTAGGGGAAGGAGTTGGACAACTGCTGCCAACACACTTGATGAAAGCGATTGCTGCCATTGGCTTTGCTTTACTAGGCATCTCTTTTTTATGGTCTTCTAATGAAGAACCTGAAGCTTAGATAACCTAAGTTTGGGATAAGCTGCAATCCTAATTCTGTCGAAGTTTAAAACCTGAATTCCTTCGTAGAAGCAGTTCAAAAATGAGCTTAATCCGAACTCAGATTAGTTAATCTTGGTTAAGTGCTCTAAGTCTATTCAGACTAAATAAACTCGACTGCGGCATTATCAAAGTTAGTGAAACTGAGACTCAATTTTTGCTGTTGGTAAAGTTTTTGTATATCGTGTACCAAGTTTCCTTGAATTTCAGAATGTAAAAAGTCATTATTCCAAAGCTGTTGTTTGAGATGGGAGAGTTCTTCTTCAATAGCAAGCTCTGCAAATTTCTTTTCCAACGGATCCTCATCCGATTCAAGTAATAACTCAAGTAGCGCTTGGTTGTAGGCTTCCTGCCATAAAATCTTATCTTCCATGCGGTTGAAAATTTCTTCAGTGGTTTCCTTACTTACAGCTCTATCAAGAATTTTTAAGATGCCATAAATAGCAAGCCCAACAACGCTACCAGCAGCAGTTATCGGAGCTATCCCCAGGCTAATCGCAGTTCCTTTAATCGCTAGCCCCATTCCTCCAACAGTGAGTGATACTCCTGCTCCACCACAGCCACCTGCCACAGCAGCACATATTGCTGAAGTATCTCCTTCAACTATTCCCTTAAAGACTCCATAGCTTGCAGCTCCTGTGATCGCTCCAGTTGCTGCCAGTGGTGTTAGCCCTAACCCTATAGCAGTTCCTGAAAATGATAAGCCGATACCTCCAACACTGGGGAAATCCAGGCTCCTGTAGCTGCACCTCCAGCCACAAAAGATGCTCCTTGAGCTACATTGTCATACCAAACTGTGCCTGCAAGCGTAATTTTCAAATCTGTGAAATCCTCTCCTAGCCTACTTTAGTCACTAATCAAAATTACACTCTTGGAGACT
>JANQPU010000009.1 GCA_028285315.1 Acaryochloris sp. IP29b_bin.176 | reverse complement strand
CCAATGCGAACTCTACCCCAACCCTAAACGCTACGTCCCCAAAGGCAAAGGCTACAGCCTATTTGCTGCCTTTCGCCTCCCCATGCAGCCAAACAGCGGTTTCCACACCCTCGATGCCGACCTCAACCCCTTGCCCTGGTCCCTGGAATCTTGGCTAGATGCGTTCGAGCTTTGCGCCAGCGGCCAAGATATGGATCGGTTGCGACATGCGATCGCAGATGCACAACAGAATTATAAGGTCAGGAAGTCTGGCCATGCTTCCTCCCTCGCCACCTGGCAAGAGCGCATCCATGAGGAGAAAACACAAGGCTGGACCGGACCAGGCCAGACCAACGAGAAGCTGAAGATCATTGCCTGCGAAGCCCGCGTATTTATGGGTATGGATTCAGCAGAACAAATCGCAGAATACGTGTGCCAAACGGCTCAAAACACCCCAGGCTTCAACGAACATTGCCGCCACCAGCATGAGATCGAACGCCGCAGTTATGAAGTGGCAAACTGGGCGATGCGGTACTATTGGCCGTCCGGTTCAGCTCCTACCAGAGAAGCCAAATATCATGACAAGCAAGTTGCTCCCGCCGATTTCGGCTACCACCAAGCCAAGCGAGAAGCAGCCCAAAACAGGATTAAGAATGCCGTCCTAGAACTGAAGCGAGTGGGGAAACTTCCCCCTGGTATTACCGCCCGTGCCCAAGCCATCTCAAAACTAGCTCACTGTAGCCAGAAAACCTTATACAGACGGTCAAACAAGGAATTATGGCACCCACATCATTTACCCCCTGATCCCACTCAGAAAGCCTCAGAACCCTTACAGGAAGGGACTATTACACAACCAGGGCCAAACAATACTCACTTTTTAAACCAGCGAAAGCTGGAACTACTGATATTCCGTACTTTTTTACAACTCTATATTTATGTAGGGTTTGTAATTACAGCGCTGATAATCCAAGCCGCCGTCGCCCTGGCCCCCAAAGGCCAAAGGGCGGCGAAAGCGGCGCTTGTGAATCTAGAGGTCTTGGATCGGGGGGGTCTGGGGGGGAATCCCAAGGTGATTGATATCCGAAATTGGGAACAGTTGAAACTCTCCTTGCCACCGGGATTGCAATCGAAGATTGGGAAAGCAAAGCAGCAGCAGCGACGACAGCAAGAACTGGAGCAGCGTCGTAAGGAACGCCTGAAGGCGAGACAGCGAAAACCTGTTGAGCAGAAGAGTTTAGCGACAGAACCACCTGAGCAAAAATCGGAAGTACAGCTGATCCCATTGCCGTTGACTGATGCCGGTGATCAAAATACTGGGCGGCCAACGAGGTTAGACGAGCGGCAAGAGTTCAACTGTTGGTATCGGTTGGCCCAGCAGTGCAAATTGGTTACTGACTACTCGTGGAGAGACGGTGAATATTGGGTATTGGCTGAGGAGCGATGGCAACCCTATGCAGAATTGTCAGCGGTATTTACCCTGCGGGCGATGGAGAGAATGTTTGGAACTTCTGTAGATTTTGAAGGAGAAACTGATGTGTAATAGACCTATTTTTATTCTTCAGGATGAAGAGTCGTATGTAAAAGATTTTGATATTGAACAACAGCAGCTTACGATGACTCAGGACCGGACTGAGGCACAATCGTTTACCTTGATGGAGGCACTGAAGGTGGTTGAGCGGTTGGGGTATCTAGCGTCTAAAAGGCTTGTGGTGAAAGCGGTTGAGGGGGCGGCAATGTCGCGGTAGTTGTTGATAGGAGTTAGCAATTGTAACTGAGTGTAACTTTTGCTTTGACTCGACTCCTAGGTTAGCGCTAGAGTACAGCCAAGTAATTCAGCGAATAGTTTCGCACCTAAAATTTTCCTTTTAGTTTTTTCTGCTACTGCCCAAAACAAACAGCAAAGGTTTAGCCTTTGAACTGCCTGTTTTAAAAGCCAATTCTCGCCAGGAATCCCTGACAGGAGTCCTGCCTATTTCTGTATTGCACAGAATATTCTCTAGTTAAATTTGTAAACCACGGCCTGCCCAATTACCACACCGCACAAGCCGTGATCCTTGACTCCTCTGATAGGAGTTATCACCATGTTAGCTACTAATAAAAAATCAGGGAAATCCCCTGAAAGCGACAACGACATTCAAGGCTTAGCACAGCCTGACCCACAGGCGATCCAAGAATATCGAGAGATTTATCTTCAGATTGCAATCCAGGTCCAAAGCTTGATGAGCATGGGTGTCGCTTACACCTATGACAAACTCTATAACCTGGGTTGCGAT
>JANQPU010000425.1 GCA_028285315.1 Acaryochloris sp. IP29b_bin.176 | reverse complement strand
TCTGAGGTTCTTTTGCGATCATTCTCGGCGATACTATCTTCTCCACGGGCCTGACCCGTAATTATGTTTTGTCATCCCAGAAGAGCGGAATGTGGGATTTAACATTCGTAACAGCCGTGGCAACGAGATAGCAGATACAAACGCCGACAAGCTATCCAGTTCCATTATCATTAACATGATTTATCCTAGAAAGAGCTGGTAAGCAGGGTTTTGGCTTTCATCAGAGTAGGGATAACCCAAAGTATCTAAAAAGGATTGCCATTCATCCATTTCATCAGGCGGCACCTGGGTTCCCACAACGATGCGCCCATAATCCGCGCCATTATTGCGATAGTGAAACAGACTGATATTCCAGTCTGGGCTCATACAGCTCAAAAACTTCGTCAATGCTCCTGGCCGTTCGGGAAATTCAAACCGATAGAGGAGTTCATTCCCTGCCATGGGTGAATGCCCCCCAACCATGTGACGAAGATGCAGTTTCGCCAATTCATCATCCGTTAGATCCAAGGTCTTAAACCCCTGCTCCTCAAAGGTTTGGATGATTTGGGTTGCATCGGCCCGATTTTGGATCTGAACCCCGACAAAAATATGGGCTTCTTGGCGATCGGCAATTCGATAGTTAAACTCGGTCAGATTATGGTTGCCTAAACAGGCGCAAAACCGACGGAAACTGCCCCGCTCTTCGGGAATCGTAACGGCAAAAATGGCTTCTCGCCGTTCGCCTAGCTCGGCGCGTTCAGCTACAAATCGGAGCCGATCAAAATTCATATTGGCCCCGCAGGCTAAGGCAATTAAGGTCTGATTCTGAAGTTGCTCCTGCTCGATGTAGGCTTTGGCTCCAGCTACCGCTAAGGCCCCTGCAGGTTCCAGAATAGAGCGGGTATCTTCGAAGACATCTTTAATGGCAGCACAGGTATCATCCGTGTTCACCAAAACAATCTCATCTACATACTCCTGGCATAGCCGGAAGGTCTCTTTGCCCACTTCTCTAACCGCCACGCCATCCGCAAAGAGCCCTATATGGGAGAGTCGCACGCGCTTACCCACTTGCAACGACTGATGCATGGCAGCCGCATCCACTGGCTCAACCCCAATAATCCGAATGTCCGGGCGCAACCGCTTGATATAAGCCGCAATCCCCGAAATCAATCCACCCCCACCAATGGCAATAAAAATGGCATAAATCGGCTTTTGATATTGCCGCAAAATCTCCATACCAATGGTGCCTTGGCCCGCAATCACATCCGGGTCATCAAAAGGGTGGATAAACGTTAGTCCCTTTTCTGCGGAAAGTTGGCGGGCATGGGCATAGGCGTCATCATAGGTATCCCCATAGAGTACCACCTGGCCTCCCCAAGCTTTCACTGCTTCAACTTTGACATTCGGCGTGGTCACTGGCATCACAATCAGCGCTGTTGTCCCCAATTGACGTGCGCCTAACGCCACCCCCTGGGCATGATTCCCTGCAGAAGCTGCGATGACCCCTTGGTGTAGTTGCTCTGGGGGAAGTTGAGCCATCTTGTTATAGGCCCCCCGCAACTTAAAGGAAAACACTGATTGCATATCCTCTCGTTTGAGGAGAATGCGGTTTTGCAGTCGATCGGATAGACGGGGGGCCAATTCCAGTGGACTTTCCTGGGCCACATCATAGACCCGTGCTGTCAGGATGCGTTCAAGATAGTCTGGATGACTCACGGAGCGTCCTTGTCAGTTTCAAAAGCGAAATATTAACTCTACTGTACGCTTTCTTATTGTCGAAAGACGAGCCCTAGGATCAGGTTTGTGCAAATTTAAGGATAGTTTAGAACTGACCTAAAAGCTGAGTGAGGTTGACAATATCTGGAAATTTGGTGATGACTTGAGCACAGGATTGGGCAAACCCTTTGATCCACTTCTGCGCCAGCTCTTTCTGCTGCTCATCTAGGGATTGAGATGGGTCACCGGCGTAGGTAACGGGTTGCGATCGCTGAATTTGAAACTGTTCAAACCAATCATTTTGAGGGCGAGCAGCTTGTAGATAATTGGTGGTGATGGTTGCCCCTAGAAAGGTCGTGCTACTTTCCTGCAGTTGATTCAAGATTTGCAGCAATGCTTCAATCGTAACGGCTGATCTAGAAGGGATGGTGGGAGAGGATTGTAGCGGAGAACTTGTAGCTGTAGTAGCTGCTGCTTGACTAGCCGATGTTACATCTCCCAGAATAGCGAAAATTCGCTGTTCAACTTCTTGCAACTGAGGCTGTGGTGTAGAAGATTGGGCAGTTAGTCCCTGATGATATTGAACCAGAGTTTCTAGTTGCCGGACCATCAGATCAAATTCACCACCACTATAAAGACTTTTCAAGACCTGCTCTAGATCCATAAAGGTGGAAAAGTCATCGCCCAGGTCCTCCATTCGCGACAAATACGGATCTTTCTGACGATACAGTTTCCGTATATAGTAATTGGTCATTGGAGAAATCTTGGTGGGCACAATCAAACCTTTACTACGCAAATTTAAGGTCAGAGAATTTTGGGAATTGTATGGCCGAGAGTCCGTCTTCAGACAAGCGAACTCTATAGTGAAGTCTCTATGATCAGGTTACACATTCTCTTAAATTAATCAGACACCCAAGCAACGACTTAGTAGATCAATCTTGAAAGAGTCATCTATGCGAAGTTGAATAAATCAACTAGCTCTACCAATCAGGAGCTTATGAGGACAGGGGCACGGTTACGCATTTTTCTGGGTAATGTACTGAATCTCTTAACAACTGGCTACTAAGCGCCACGCTCACATTAAGTGCAGATCGACTCAGAAAAAATCTGGCCGAGAGAAAACTCAGCCAGATTTCGTAGAAATCAAATTGACGGATGTGCTTAGGATTTTGGTTTCAGGGCTAGTAGTACATCACCTGTATAAGTAGACTTATCCATTTGTGTACTGGCTATACCGATTCCCCGTATTGATTTGAGAACGGCTTCGACTTCAGGCGTGATTATCCCTTGACTGGTAAGAGCCGGATTACTCAAGATTACTTTGTTGGCTTCATCCATATTGACAAAGAAGTAACCCGAATTCGACTTGGGTAAGGTTTGAGTGACGGACTTGAAGGTCTCGCTTTGATCCAGAGTTTGATCTGGTTTAGAAGCCATCACCTGAATAATGGGTTCACCAATGGCGAAAAAGACTGTTTCGTTATCAATCCAGCCATGACCTGCTAGCGTTTCTTTGGTGGGTGGGAATTGCCACTGAGTCACATCAACATTCCCAACCTTGCTTTTGTTAACGGGGATATTACTTTGTTTAGCGAGGTCGTCTAACTTGGCCAAGGTTGTTTCAGCTTTAGCGCGATCGCTAGTCTTGAATACCAAGGTGCCCCCAAAACCTACTGGTTGTAGTAGACCTTGATTGCCTGGGATAAGGGCCAAGCCCACTTCCTTATCCATCCAGCCAATGATGTCTTTATCCAGATCCAGCTGGGTGGCTGAACGGATTTGTTGCCTGGCTTGATCTAACCCTTCTTTGAATTCAGGCAAGCTTTCCAGTTGCTGTATTGCATAATTCCATTGCTCACTCAGACTCCCCCCATTTGCTGACAACAACGTATTCGCAGGAAATTGGGAAATAATTGTACCTGGGACAGGCTTGAATTCCCACTTGAAACCATCTGGGTTCACTTTGGTAATGGCTCGGAATCGAATACCTTCGTTGTCAATTCCCATTCCCACAGACATTGACTTAATCTGATTGAGTTGCTCTTTGAATTGAGGGGGAAGGGGATTGTTGGGATTGAAAGCTGCTGTCTGCTCAATCAGCTTTCCGTAGTTGGGAATGAAGATTTGAGCCACGGGATTATCCATCTTCAAGCTCTCTTCCAAGACCTTTCTAGCTTCGCCATCAGATGCGAGAGAAGGGTCACCCTTGGAAGAATCAATCGCTTTTTTCACGACCTCTTGCTTATCAGACATCGCAAGGTGATTATCGAGAATTGCAACGAAACTCGGAGAACCAGAGCCCTCAACTTCTAGAATCTTGACGCCTTTATGGTCAGTCTCTTTTACTTCCAAGTCCTCCTTGTCTTTCATCTTGTTAGCAAAGTTTAAGACTTCGACTTTGTCTTTAATGCCGATGACCATCAAAAAGTTAGGAGTAGGAGCCTGATCATCTGCAGGGACAGCAGCAAACATCACACTACCCAACCAGGGTTTAATGTCCTTGTCGTAGTCCAGCTTATCTTCAGCTAACTGTTTCTTGATATCAGCCGTCATCGTGTCGAAACCGCCGAACACAATATCTTGAGCTTCAGGAGTACCAAAATCTTTCAGTTTCTCCCATGAGTCAGATGTAATATCAACATAGCCTGCCATCCAAGCTTCATCGGGCACAATTTTCGCACTGGCTACAGGACTGGTTCCTTCCCGAGCAGGAATAATCTTCAGGTAAAAATAGGCAGCAATTCCCCCGATCGCGACTGCACCCGCAATAATACCAGGAACAATTAGTTTCCATTTGGTTGCCATTAAATATCTCCTCAAAAAAGAAAAATTGGATCGCGTGGGTGAAACAGAAAAAATGATTATCTGAAGCCGAAAAAGATCTGAATAGAATCTTTTATGGTTTATGAAAAGCTCAATTGTAAACGCATCATGGTCGGTTAAGTCAATGACTACCAAGGCTAACAGCCTGTGGGCTTAAATCTAGGGAAGAATTCTGTACCTTTATCTGGAATGATGGCTTGTAAATGAGTCCGAGGTCGCGTTTAATATTCCCTGAATTGGCTCAAAACTAGCACTTAACAGAAAAGTCGGCCGCAAAACCTTACCGTTAAGATGTTTGAGATCATCTCCTAGTAACAATTGAGACTCTCACAATGTGCTTCATCTTAGTCTTCGTTAAAGTTAGCAGTTTCCTTTGATTTATCTATTGAGTAATGTCAAATATCCATTGGCACCATTTTGAATGTCTGCACGATGCTACGATACTCAGCCTCTATCTGAAGTGATCCTAAGCAAAGGCGTGAAGTGATGGTGATCATTGGCAGTGATTCTAGTGGCCCCGATCTTGGTGATGATTCAAGCTTCTTCAGGCTGGATCAGTAGTTATGCGAAATTAATTAAGTGCTACTGAAGTCACTTGGGAGATTATTCTCGATCCAAATTTCAGAGAAGATTTGCAATATTGGGTTCAACAGGGTCGGAAACTCGCACTAAGGTTACTGAGTTTGGTCGAATCCATTGCCACAGATCTGTTTACTGGGACTGGTAAACCTGAAGTCCTCAGACATCTTGGCTCTAATCTTTGGTCCCGGCGACTTAAATCAAGAGCACCGGATTGTGTATCTCATTCGCGATCGCAAAGTGTATCTGTTGGTAGCACGGTATCACTACTAGCATGGTGATCTATGCTTGTCGGAGTTTCTGTCAGACATTGCGCACTTGTGGACAAGCTGGAGCGTCGGGTTGAGCAATCCTACATTCTCCGCTTAGGCAGGGTTGGTTATAAATGGGTTCTTCCTCAATGGGGGGTGCGGGATGACCAAACACCATCTCACAGCTCATATCTTCAAAATTAGGTGTAAGGGTGAGGGGAAAGCCAAACTCCTTGGCAAAAAAGTCTTGGGTGGGTAGCTTGCACATATTCACACACATGCCCACACAGCCACTTTCTTCTAGATAGCGGCACTTCTGAATATGGATGCCACTGCGTTGGGTACGGCGTTGCCCATTATCGCCAACAACTTCTACATCCTTCAGGTCACAGGGACCGACCAGCCAAGTAAACATTCGACTGGCAAACCAGGCGTTCCATTCCAAAATTCGCTGAGTGGGATCAAACAGGGTGCGGATACCAAGTAACACATAGCTGGGAATGAGCGATCGCAACACCGTAGCCAAGGTTTCTTGCTGTTGTTTGGCATTTCGACCCCGCATAATTTGCACAGACAGATCGACCAGCCCCTCATAACCCGCTAGCTTACTCTTCTTGCCCACCACCTTGGACATCTTTTCTGAGAAAAACCAGATAAACAAGCAGTCAAACAGATTGTCTTGATAGACTGTCTTCACCCAAATCTCCCAATGCTTAGTATGGCTATGCCATTTCCTCAATATAACGGTTATTCAAAACCAAGTTCAGAGGTCATCATTCCGCCCCAGCTTGGGAAATTGAGTATTGATCTATGTAATGGTTGCTAATGGTTGCCTGCCCAACTCACCCACTGATGGGATTCACCACTGTGCTGAGCAGTTTGGCTTAATTCTGCCTGGGTAATATTCGCACCGTTTAAATCGGCACCGCTCAATTCTGCTCCGTCCAAACAAGCTCCGATGAAGTCTGCATTGCTGAGATTTGCACAGCGCAAATCAGCCCCTTTGAGATTGGCTCGACCCAATTTTGCGCTGCTTAAATCAGCTCCAATCAAGTTGACCTGACTCAAGTTGGCACTGCGAAGATCGGCTTGGCTCAAATCAGCATCCGTCAAATTGGCACAACTCAAATTGGCACCATTCAGATTTGTACTGCCCAAATCGGCTTCACTCAGATCCGCTTCACTCAAATCAATCTGACTTAAGGTTGCCCCCCGCAGATCGATCTGATGACAATAAGCATTCTGGAAGCTACGTTGTCCAGAACCATACTCTTGCAACAGTTGGGTTGAATTCATAAGCGTTCCCTCTCCATGCTTATCATCGAGGGGGTGAACCTCCTCTCCAGTTAGATTCACCCCCTCCGTCCTGCATCACCCCTCTAGAACAGTGATGCAATGGAAAAAAACAAAAATAACAAAATCAATAAACCTGCAAATGCAACACCATATGGATCGCGGTGCAAAATGTCATTTGGACGATGGGTTGTATTCATAACCTTCCTCTCCCTCATAACCAACAGGCAGCACCCTCAATCAACTGAATAAGGGATTGAAGCCTACTTCTGTATCGTTGTTTCTAGGGTAAATGGAGAGTTTGAGGAAGTTGTGAGGATTCAGACTGCTTTGATTGCAACGCCCATAATTTGGGGTTTGACGACTGCAATGGGAACGGGGGCATCGAAGGTTTCATACTCAACAGAGGCAAATCCAGCACCTTCAATCACTTTGCCCGTATCTCGATCCAAACGACAGCCATCACCAATCACTTGCCAGATTGGACAGAGGCCCGTTTGCACCTGCCGTAACAGACTGCCAGTTGGGGCAATCACATGCTCAATGAATAGAAACCGTCCCCCAGGCTTGAGGACACGGAGAATATCTTGTACCGTTGATTCCAAATTTGGCACTGAACAAAGCACCAGGGTACAGAGCACCACATCCTTGCTATTGTCAGCAATGTCGGTGTCGGCTAGGGTTGTCATCTGTATATCAATATCTAGCCCCAATTCATCTGCTTTTTCTTGGAGATAGGGATGCATGTAAGGGTTGGGTTCTAGTCCTAGCCAGCGAATTTGAGGGTTGAAGTAGGGCAGATTAGGACCTGCACCAGGACCCAGTTCTAATAGGTCTCCTTGGAGATCTTCGAACAAGTGTTGTTTCCGATCCGCCATTTCATTTTCATAACCCTGAGCTGCAGTTGCCATCGCCCAAGCAAAAAAACGCTGATACCATTGTGGGCTCTGCCATGCAGAGTGAGGTTGTGGTTGTGCTGGCACGGTCTAGAATTCCTTGGACACCTAGCACTTATTTTATGTGGTTGTAGAGACGTGCAGATGCCCGATATTCAAGGCGATTACGAATGGCCTGCACTAGTAGACTCCCTCGATTTCTCTTGCTTAGTATGACGGGAAAAGTACCTATTCTCCCTCACAAAAAAATGACCCTGCTCAGGAATTGTTAGACTGGCACCAATCATTATGTTGCCAAAGAGGGGACAGGGGCTTTGTTGCAGGATTCGGGGTTACGTATCAGTTTGTTAGGGATTGTTGTTCTAACTCAAGGGGTTCAAGTCATTTTGCCGTTCACTGGGGCTAGGGCTGAATCCCAACCACAGACTTCCAAAACCAGTAGCTCCCCGACTGTGGATACACCTAACAATACGAAGAGTGAGACTAACGATACGGGTAATGATACGCCGAGCCAGACTCAAAAGGATACTGACGGTCAGACTCCCTCTGAAGCAAAGACTATTCCGCCTTCTCCTGAAAAAATTGCGTTAATTCAAAAGCTGTTACAGATTACGGAGCAAAAAAAGAATGCTGAACAGCGGTTAGAGGTTATGTTGACCAACATGGAGGAAACCTTGCCCAAGGTGCTAGCAAATATTATTCGCGATCGCACCCAATTACAAGGAGATGAACTGCTCGAACAGGTCACGGCCACAGCCCAACGGATGGTGAAGCGCTATCGAGAGTTATTACCGGGCAGGGTCAATATTGGCGAAATCACTGAGGAAATTAGTGCGAATCTATATGCCAAGTACTATACGGAAAAAGAGTTGCAGGACTTAATTGATTTCTATCAAACCCCGACGGGCCAAAAAGCGATCGCAACCTTGCCTCAATTAACGAAAGAAGCGCTTGAGCAGTCTAATGCTGTTTTGCTGCCAGAAATCACTCAGCTCCTGCAAGAAATCATGCAAGAAGAATTTAGGCCTGAACCTCCAAAGCCCAGTCAGGAAAAATAAATTTTAGCCAAGGCACGGAATTTGCTTGGGCAAAGCAATTCAGCTAAGCTTTAAATCGTTAGCTCGTTAAAGCCATATCGCGAATCAGAGTAACGCGACTCCGTATATAGGCTTTGACCATTTCCATTTCAATATGGGTAAGCACTTGTCGTTCAGTGAGTCGTCGGCTTAAACAATCAACCAAATCATGATCGCTTAACTCTAAAAGTTGGTTCTGAGGAGTAGTATCAACCAATTTCCAAATTTGATTGAGAAGAACTGGGGACATTGCCTTTATCAGGATGTAGGCTCAATAGCTGTTTCAGGGAGGTTGTTCCATTCAAGTTGAAGAGGGTAATGTTAGGTAAAAATTTCCCTCCACTAGAATGATGCTAACGCTTTCT
>JANQPU010000402.1 GCA_028285315.1 Acaryochloris sp. IP29b_bin.176 | reverse complement strand
GAAAGCGTTAGCATCATTCTAGTGGAGGGAAATTTTTACCTAACATTACCCTCTTCAACTTGAATGGAACAACCTCCCTGAAACAGCTATTGAGCCTAGTGCCTAGACGTCTATTTAAGACTCCCTCCTGCTTCATCACGCTTTATGACAAATGATGGATTGTGGTGAGTTCGGGAACATCCTAGATGCAGGACACATCATGCAAGAAGTACCGCAAATATGATGAAATGTGTCAAAAATCAACTCAATTGCTTAACTTAAATAGCACTTTGTTGCATGGAAGGCTTAAATAGATGAATTATCAGCATACGATTATTACGGCCAAATCATTCAATGTTGCAATAGGCTGATTCCTTGGTGTTGTCTTTCACTCTTTTCACTTGAAGGAGAAGTTTTTATGGTTCGTTCGATCCGAGCGTTATCAATCACCCTTACTGTAGGGAGTGCCTTAGGTTGCTCTAGTCTCTTATTCCCTGGCCAGGCCAATGCCCGCCCCACAGATTCTATCCAAATCGCCTCTGCCAAATATACGTATAATCCTCAGCTCGTCCGCTTATACACTTATGAATGCACCAAGAAATTACAAGAAGTAAAAGGGGACACTATGGACCAAGCAACGCAGATTTGCCAGTGTTCGATTACGCAAATGCAACAGCGACATCCACAAGGGCAAGCAATTCAAATCTTTACTAAAGCCCAAGCTAGCATTAAGGACGATCCCAAAGCTATGCCTCCAGAACTATCCCCATACTTCACACCTTGCATTTCTAAAAGGGGATAAAAGAGTCCTTCCAAGGACATTGCCTCACTCTATAGACCCAATAGGGAGATGGGTAGACGGGTAAAACGACTACTCCAAGGCACTTAAAATGGGACATCTCTCAAGTAGTCAAAGATTGGAAAACAAGATTCTCGATACAAAGACTTAATATTCGACAAGCCTAGAACGATCAGCCTATTTTCTAATTGGCAGGTGTTAAAAATAGGAAAGGCTTTTAATATTTGGCGGACTTGATTGATGTTAGTGCCAACACCACCATCACCGTCTCTGCTGGTTGTGATCGTCAATTATCGGACGCCCCAACTGACTGTTGATTGCTTGCACTCTCTACAAGCAGAAGTCCAGCAGGTTGCCAATACACAGGTTGTAGTGGCTGATAATCATTCTGGAGATGAGTCCGTTGCGGTATTGCGAGCTGCGATCACAGCCCATCATTGGCAAGACTGGGTCACCTTACAGTCCCTCGATTGCAATGGTGGTTTTGCCTCTGGCAACAATGCTGTTATTCGTCCTGCCCTTGACTCTGCACAGCCCCCTGACTATGTCTGGTTGTTAAATCCCGATACGGTAGTTCGTCCTGGGGCTCTACAGACTTTATTGGCGTTTCTCGAACAGCATCCTGACGTAGGTATTGCTGGCAGCCGTTTAGAACATCTGGATGGCACCCCTCAATATTCTGCCTTTCGGTTTCATACCATTTGGAGTGAACTGGATCAGGGATTACGCCTGGGGCTCGTTTCTAAAGTACTATCACGGTGGATTTTAGCTCCTCCCATTGCCGATCACTCGATGGTTACAGATTGGTTAGCCGGGGCCAGCATGATGATCCGGCGTCAAGTCTTTGAGCAAATTGGGCTACTGGATAATGAGTTCTTCATGTATTACGAAGAGGTCGATTTTTGTCTGCGGGCCAGGCAAGCGGGCTGGCCCTGCTGGTATGTGCCTGATAGTCATGTCGTGCATCTTGTGGGACAAAGTTCCGGAGTAACTGGAGTCCAAGCCAGACAAAAACGACGACCTCAATATTGGTTTGACTCCCGCCATCGATATTTTCACAAACATCATAGTCATGTCTATGCTGTCCTCACAGATCTAGCTTGGCTCATAGGATATTCTCTCTGGCAGCTACGGCGATTGGCTCAGCACAAACCCCAAGTTGATCCACCTCATTTTCTGGAAGATTTTTTTTGTAATAGTGCCTTTGTAAGAGGGGGACAAGGGTGATGTCGCAACAGGATTTAAACCTTTGGCAACAAATTATTGAAGATTGGCGAGCCCATCAGTCGGATTGGACAAAACCTGGGTTTCGAGCAATTGCTGTTCACCGCTTTGGGGCTTGGCGTATGCAAATTCAACCGAAGCTCTTACGAGCCCCTTTTAGTCTGATCTATCGAGGCCATTACCGTTATATTCGCAACGTCTATGGGATTGATTTGCCCTACACTGTCAAACTAGGGCGAAGAGTGGTGATTGAGCATCAAGGAGCCATTGTAATTCATGGGGATAGCCAGATTGGAGATGACAGTATCATTCGTCAGGGCGTTACACTTGGCAATCGTTACTTGGATCGCCCCTTTGATGCCCCTCAGTTGGGAAAGCGAGTGAATGTTGGGGCAGGGGCCAAAATTTTAGGAGATGTTGTGCTAGGGAATGATGTCAATGTTGGAGCTAATACCGTTGTTCTATCAGATGTTCCGCCTGGACAAACGGCGGTTGGCATCCCTGCCAAGATCTTGAAACCTCATAGTCTCAAATCCTTTGCAGGAGAGGACTGAGATTAACTTCTGTATCATTTAGATTACGAAGACTCTTCATGCCTCAAGAATTGGCAGAACTATCGATAGGATTGGTGGTGATTGGTCGTAATGAAGGGGAACGGCTGAAGGCTTGTTTAGACTCTGCGATCGCACAATTTCCCACTAACTATATTGTCTATGTTGACTCTGGTTCAACGGATGACAGTGTGGCCTGGGCCACAAGATTGGGAATTACAGTTGTGACCTTAGATTTGTCCATCCCCTTTACCGCTGCTCGGGCTCGCAATGCCGGATATCAGTACCTCTGCACTGCATTTCCCCAACTGCAATTCATCCAGTTCATTGATGGGGATTGTCAGTTAATTCCCAATTGGTGCTCAACAGCTCTGGCCGCTCTGGCAACCCATGAAGATGTCGCAGTTGTTTGTGGTCGCCGCCGGGAACAATATCCAGAACAGTCTGTGTTTAATCTTCTCTGTGACATGGAATGGGATACGCCGATTGGAGAAGCCTTGGCTTGCGGTGGAGACGCTCTTATCCGAACCATTGCTCTCCGACAAGTCAACGGCTACCGAGAGTCTTTAATCGCTGGCGAGGAGCCCGAACTCTGCTTACGGCTGCGCCAAAACAATTGGCGCATTCTCAGAATAGATGCAGATATGACTTGGCACGATGCTCAAATCACATGCTTCAGCCAATGGTGGCAACGCACGGTTCGGGCTGGCCATGCCTATGCAGAAGGGGCATGGCTACACGGTGCTTTACCAGAACGCCATTGGATGCGAGAAAGCCTCCGTAGTTGGGTATGGGGATGCTTTCTGCCCTTTATCCTATTAGCAATGATCCCTTGGAGTAATGGATGGAGTCTGTTGGGTGGGCTGGCTTATATTTTGTTAGTCGTTAAAATCTGCCTAGATAAGCACTCAAATTACTCTTGGTCAGCATCAGCGACATATGCGTTATTCTGCGTGCTCGGTAAAATCCCAGAAGCCCAAGGACAGCTCCAATTCCACTGGAACCGAGTGATCGGCCGTACCCACCAAATTTTAGAATATAAGTAGGGAAACAGATCTAGTTCGGAATTAATACGCTAAGGTTTCTAAAGTCTGCTTAAGATAGGACCGGACCAAAATATCTAAGGTGTTACCTTGAGCATTGGCATCTAGCCCCCACTCTAATACCCAGCGTTTAAAGCCTGAGCTACTAGAGATGACTTGCTTGAGGTCGGGCCAGAATAGCTCTGTGTCATCAGGGAGATAATGATTAGCTGTAGGAGACGAAAGGGGACTCATAGCTGTCTTCCAAATAGGTGAGGAATAATCACTCAGCATTTAGCTCTTCTTTAAGAATAGCTGAGTTCATGGGCCTATGCACACTTTGCATACGAATAAAATTACGAAAATGCGCTTTCCAAGATCCGTCTGCTCCCTGGCTCGAAGAGGGGTAGGGCAACCCTTTAAGCTTCGCTTAGGCTTGTCTCCAGCATACTCAAATTGGATGCTGGAGAGTGTGGCAGGGACTACAGAACAGGAATTAAGACAACGTGAACTAGGTGGCTGATAGGGTTCTCCGCTTGGTTACCATCTGATAGGCTTCGATGCGATCTCCCTCAGTCCAACCACTAAAGTTATCAACACCAACTCCACATTCATATCCTGAATTAACTTCGCGAACGTCGTCTTTCATCCGCTTGAGGGAATCTAAAATGCCCTCAAAGATGACATCATTATTCCGCTGGACTCGGATACGGCAATTGCGCACCAATTTACCGGACTGAATGTAGCAGCCTGCGATCGCACCTCGTCCCACAGGGAACACGGCCCGCACTTCGGCTTCGCCCAGCTCTTCTTCCACAAATTCGGGTTCTAGAAGACCTTCCATGGCACCTTCAATGTCTTCCAGCAGCTTGTAGATGATGTCGTACTCACGGATATCGACCCCAGCCCGATCGGCGGCTTGACGGGCCCCACTCGCTAAGCTGGTATTGAATCCAATGATGACAGCTCCACTAGCAGAGGCCAAATCTACATCTGTTTCGCTAATTTCGCCAGGAGCTGACAGCAATACACGAACTTGGACTTCATTTTGGGGAAGTTGGGAGAGGGACCCTAACAGAGCTTCAAGCGACCCCTGTACATCTGCCTTGATGATTAGATTCAGCTCTTTCAGTTCCCCTTCACGGGCCTGCTCAGATAAAGCATTTAAGGAAACTCGTCGAGAAGCCATCGCCTGCTGCAAGCGGGTATGACGCTGCTGATCGGTGCGCTGCCCTGCTTGAGCTCGGGCTTCTTTCTCGTCAACGAAGACTTCAAATTCTTCGCCCGCAGCAGGCACTTCACTCATGCCCAGCACCTCGACGGCAAAAGATGGGCTGGCTGTCTCGACGCGGGCACCGCGGTCGTCAACCATTGCCCGCACTTTACCAAACACAGACCCGGCGACCAAAACATCTCCGACTCTGAGGGTGCCATTTTGGACCAGCAAGCTAGCCACCGGACCTTTGGCCTTATCTAAGTGAGCTTCAATGACAGTTCCCTTGGCCGGGCGATCTGGATTCGCCTGTAAATCTTCAACTTCAGCAACCAACAGAACCATCTCCAGCAGGGTGTCAAGGTTTTCTCCCTTGAGAGCACTCACTGGCACCATCACCGTTTCGCCGCCCCAGTCTTCTGGGACTAGATCATGCTCACTGAGTTCTTGACGAACGCGATCAGGTTGAGCCCCTTCTTTATCCATTTTATTGATGGCAACAATAATGGGGACCTCTGCTGCTCGAGCATGGCTAATAGCTTCGAGAGTTTGTGGACGCACCCCATCGTCAGCCGCAACCACCAGGATGGCAATATCCGTGACTCGTGTACCCCGAGCCCGCATAGCGGTGAAAGCCTCGTGACCTGGTGTATCGAGAAAGACCACTTGTTGCATACCATCTTCATGGGTTAAGTCAACGTGGTAAGCGCCAATATGCTGGGTAATTCCACCGGCTTCGCCTTGGGCAACCTTAGTCTCGCGAATGGCATCCAAGAGCGTTGTTTTACCGTGATCAACGTGGCCCATGATAGTCACCACAGGTGGACGAGATTGAAGTTTCTCTAAATCTTCAACATCCAGCATTTCTGAGACTTTGCGGGCCTCAGATTCTTCTTCCTGAGTTTCAACCTCACAATCTAGCTCTTCAGCTACCATTGTGGCAGTCTCAATGTCCAGCACCTGATTGATATTGGCAGCAATTCCCTTCATGAAGAGAATCTTGATTACCTCAGTCTCGGGAACAACCAGTTTTGCTGCCAGCGCTTGGACCGTCAACTCGGCAGTCAAGGTGAGGATCGTTGGACGTTCGACTTCTGCCTCCTGCTGCTGGCGATAGCGATTTCGCTGTCGTCGATTGCCCTTGGAGGGGCTGGGACTTCGATTAATGGGTACAGTCGTTGGTTTAGACTGCTTCATAGATTTGGGTTTGGGCGGGCGTACCAAAGACTGGCTCACATCGACAGCCACTTGACTATTAGCGTCATCACCACCAAAGAGGTCGTCCTCATCATCTTCCATCTCTTTTTGAGTCCGCCGCTTCTGCTTCAAGCTGGACTTAGAGATCTTAGCGGGGCGATCTTCTAATAAATCATCCGATTTGGGCGTTCGTTTATCTTTTTTCTGTCGAGTTGTTGGGGGTTTGAGAACTAACAGTTCAGTGGTGTCATTATTTGCCGTTTCTTGACTCGTCTCAGCAGTCTTCAAGGTTGACTCTTGTGACTTTTTCTCGGCTTGCTGTTTCGCTTTCGTAATCGAAATTGGACGAATCAAACGGGGGCGAGGGGGTTCCGTAGCCACGGGTTTTACAGGGTGTCCAGCTGAAGGGGCAACAGCTTCTTCTGTCGCTTTCGGCTGTTCTGGGGGAGCAGGCTTAGGGGGGTGATTTAAAGTAGGCTTGCTCAGGAGTTGGGGCTTAACCATCTCAGGGATTTGGGTCGCTGGCTTCGTCAGCACCTTCTCCGAGGTGGAGGGAGGAGACAGTGTTGGTCCTGAAGGAGTAGTGGGCCTAGGTGCAGGAGCAAGTGGAGGAGGTTTAATAGTAGGTTTATCCATTGCAGCAGCAGCAGGCTTATCAAGCGTAGCAGGTTTATCAGGGCTACGTATTAGCTCTGGACGAATAGGCTTAGGCGCTTGCAATTCCTCAGGCGGGACCTCAGCACTCACGGATGGGGGTGCCGTAACAGATTCAGAGGGTTTGGATTTTTGTTTACGAAGCTCAAGGATTTGCTGTTTTTTGGGCCGATCTTGCTTTACAGGTTTCGAGATAGGTCGTGGCTTCCGTGGATTTCCTTCTTTAGCAGGCGTTCTGCGACTAGGCTGACTCGTCGTTCGTTGACCCGATGGATGGCTTTGGGCAGCAGACCGAATTTTTGCAGCTTCAGCTTCAGTAATCGTGCTGCTGTGATTTTTAACAGCAATATCAAGCTGATCGCATACTGCCAAAATGTCTTTATTCTCCAAATTTAACTCTCTTGATAGCTCGTAAATTCTAACTTTGTGACTGTTACTCATCCACTGGCCCCTTTTTGTCTCCTGTGATCTTACATAGTTCTACCCTTTACGTTTTTGGGATAAGGATATATTCGGCGTTATTGTTTTAAGGTTTGGTGTTCCATTCAAATAGCTAATAATTTAGCTAACAATGAGGGGAATACCCCTCTCCATAAGCATTATCCATGGTGTTCGACAAACTTGCGAGTGGGAAGCAAAACTTTCACTGTCAGCTTGACGAAGCTAGTTCTCAACCAAGCACCCACTGCATGGGTAATGATGATCAAGCAATAATGCTATTATCAACCATTTTTTGTGTGCATTGACTTAAGGTTGCCATGGACTGTATGAAAGATGGTTGGCCATGGCAGGTGTCAGGTTCTCTAATTGAGGGCGATCACAAATTATTCTAAGAGATGAGCATCAAATTTAACCTCTAGGCAGAAGAGCAATCCATGGGAGAGATTAGTCGTCCCGGTCTACAGAAGAGGCAGTTGCTTCTTCTGACTCTGCAAATTCACCCCCCTCTGCTTCTGTTGCGGGTCCGCTACTAGATAAAGCACTCACTTCTGGCATCTCTGAACGGTCCATGTTAGGTAGCTCTGTTTCAACTACTGATGCTTCTTCATCGATTTGCTGAGATTGGAGTTCGCTCAATTGAAGATCTTCAGCTTCTTGATCATAGCTGGCAATATCCTTGATATCGATTTTCCATCCTGTTAGTCGGGCAGCTAATCTGACATTTTGTCCTTCTTTACCAATGGCCAAGCTCAACTGATCTTCAGCCACCAACACGTGGGCTTGTCGTTCTTCCGTATCAATGAGACGAACGGCATCCACTCGAGCGGGGCTCAGGGCATTAGCAATATAGGTGGCTGGGTCAGGAGACCAACGAATCACGTCAATCTTTTCGCCTCTGAGTTCATTGACAACCGCTTGAATCCTTGACCCTCGTGCTCCAATACAGGCCCCCACAGGATCAACATCTCGTTCTAGGGTATCCACAGCAATTTTGGTGCGGGGACCCACTTGGCGGGAGGGGGGATTCGCTTCCCGGGCTACGGCAACAATACGAACCACCTCATCTTCAATTTCAGGGACTTCATTAGCGAACAGATAGACCACTAGGCCAGCATCGGCTCTAGAAACGACGAGCTGGGGACCCCGATGAGGACCATCCGCCACCCGTTTAAGGAAGACTTTAAAGGTTGCATTGGCTCGATAATTATCATTGGGGAGCTGTTCGCGTTTGGGCAATTCAGCTTCAACTTCGGGTTGGCCAAAGGCACTGGTGACGGCCATGATCACGGAGCGACGTTCAAACCGAAGTACGCGAGCTTGTAGAACGGTTTTTTCTAAATCTTGAAATTCTTCTTGAATGAGTTTGCGTTGTTGATCTCTCAGCTTTTGGGATAAGACTTGCTTGGTTTGGATGGCTGCCATCCGCCCAAATTCATTTTGTTCTGGCGTCACATCTAGAACGACAGTATCGCCAAGCTGGGCTTCGGGGGCGACTTCCCGCACTTCGGCTAAGGCAATTTGGTGATCGGTACTTTCCACCTCATCCACGATCATCTTGGTTGCCAGGACAAGAAAGCCTTCTTCTTCTACATCCAGCTCGACATCGAAATTGTAAAAATATTCTTCATCAAACTGAGCCCCGCTATCTAACAGTAGGGTGCGTCGATACCGTTCATAGCCTTTTAGCAGGGCTTCTTGTAGGGCAGCTTGGACCGCAGGTTTGGGAAGATTACGTTCACGGCTGATCACGTTAATCATTTCTGCTAAACCAGGTAACTGGACCATGGACATAGGCTTGCTCCTTGCTGAACTAGGGTGTGAGGACGAGATTCAAGACGGGTAAGCGCCTGGGGGATAAGAAAGCAATGGGCGTTATTCAGGAGAGTCGTGGAGCTGCACCTGAAGAATTTCCTCTCGCGGGATCTTGATGGTTCGACCTTTTTGGTTGAGTTGAACGAATTGGTCATCTCGACCTGTGAGATGACCAATCCATTGTTGATGGCCTCGATAGGGTTGATGGGTTTGGATAAGCACGGGGAACCCCCTAAAGGAGACGAAGTCGCGATCGCAGGTCAATAGCGTCGACAGCCCAGGGCTGGAAATCTCTAGCACGTAGGCTTCTGGAACAACATCAGCCTCGTCCAATACCATTTCCAAGGCGCGACTCATCTTCTCGCAATCTTCCAAGCTGGTATCTGCTTCACAGTTGCGAATATCAACTCGCAAAACAGGAGGATTCTGATTCGTTTGGAAAACGGCACTTACAACTTCCAGATTAAATTGTGCCGCTACGGGGGTAGCGAGGTCGATCACCTTGGGGATCAATGGATGTGCCATGGAAACAACCCTGACAATAAAAAAAGTGGGTTGACACCCACCCTTAAAGCTCAAGCATAAGCATGAGCATAAGCTATGGACAAGAATAATGCCCACAGAGATTCAGTGTAGCGCAGCCCGGCCCAGATTGGGGCACTTGGCAGGATGAGGATGTCAAGACTATTGGCGGGAAGCGCCCGGAATCACCTGTACAGAAGGCGACCGACCCGACTCGTAGGTGACTTGGCGCAAATGTTCCACTTCTGCAGCGGCCCCCTCTCCACTTTTAGCTTCCAGACGTTGCAAAATCGTAAGTTTGGTCTCTTCCAAAAAGTCGGTGAGCAAGGACTGGATCTCATCTAGGGTTTCTTGATCTTGGAGTTCACCTCGCAAGGCATCCGTGAAATGTTCCCCCAGTTGATTGAAAATATCCCGTCCCTTCTGGTCATTTAAGACTTTCGTCAGGGTAGATTGTGAGGTTTGGGTCAGTTGCTTAGTGACTTGCTGTGCGATCGCATTAGGGAGCGTCATCACGCCTGGTAACTGCTGAGCTTGCCTATAAAGAGGAATATCACTCAAGGCTTCCACAATGGCATGACGGATCACATTTTCCAAGTCGGGGGTAAGCTGGGGTAAAACTTTGTAGATCGTGATTTTGACGGCCTGGAGAATCAGCTCCTCCAGCTCGTTGACTTCGTTAATCTCTACTACGTCAGATTCAGGATTGAGGAGCCATTGTTCAATCACGCCTTGTTCAATCGCATCCTGAGCAAGGCCAACTGATTGAACCAGAACAATTTCCGTCATATCCCCGGCCAGGTTTTCAGCTAAGAAGCGATTAATTTGGGTTTGGATGCGGGTGAGGTTAATCCATCTCACCTGATGCAGCCGGAGCGTAATTGGCAAGATCCGAAGGATTCGCCAGAAGGGCAAGAAAAAGAAAAGGTCGTACCATCGCCATAAAATCGTATCGCGCCAACTAATGCCTTGACGACGGCGACTGAGATAGAAGGTTCGAACCAGGTAGTCTAGACCAAACAGGATGACAAAGGGGAAATCAATGGCTACAAAGTAGTCAACAAAATCGCCGCTTTCTCCAAAGGGACGATAGTAGTTAGTGGCAATAAGAGGCCGAATTTCCTCGTTAAAGAATTCGATTTCCCGTGTCCATAGATTATTCTCAAGATGCTCGATACTCCAAAATTCACGAAATGAGCCTTTAGCTGACTCGTTCTCCATGTGCTCTCGCATCCGGTTCTTAATTTTTTCTAAGGTCCCGGTTTTGTTAGCGAGTTCAAACGGGTTTTCATTGACCATTGCTTCGCTCTGGTCTCTGATCTGCTCCAACAAAGTTTGTAGTTCAGCCCCTTCTGGCCCAGATTTAGCCAGTTGCTGCTCTATTTGGTCAACGGTTTCTAAATATTGCTGGGTATCTCGGTAGGGCTCGATGCCCTTGATGGGGTCGTAAAACGCTGTAATTTGGGGAAGCCGCTGCAGATAAAAATCTCGTAAAGGAATGTAGGTGATATTGAATAACACCAAGCTGAGATTGACCAAGGCAGCGAATGCCATGAGCCGATCCAATCCCAATAGCCAAGGATTCCGCCGAGTACGTCGTCTTTTGTACTGCTTGGTTGCATTGCGACTCACAGGGGGCGTTGGCATATCTGGAAACGATTGAAATGGTATTGAAATGGAATAGATAGATCGGTTACGGGAGTTTACCCAGTACCTAGCACGGCTTGCAAACGGCTTCTAAACTCCCCTTTGGGATGCCCCCCTTTGACTTCACCCAAAATTGAGAACTCTGCATCTGGAGTGTCACAAACAATATAGGTGGGCCAACCCATTTCTGACTTGTCAGGATATTGAGTCAAAAGGATTTTGCGGTATTTGCGGTAAGTCGCAGTATCCTGCATTTTGACATCAATAAATTCTAAGCCCAGTTCTTCAGTAACCTTCTGATCGTAGAAAGACATTTTGTGGCAAATCCCACAGTCTTCAGAGGAAAATTTGATAACGGCTCTACCCATTTCGCTTACCCTGTAGCCCAACATAACTGCGTTATTGTCCATGCTATCAGTCTGAGTGAATCCCTCAAATCCAGGGAAATGAAATTCTTTGGAGTCAGCTCTCGTCATCTGGCTCTAGATTGATGGGCTGATCAACCAAAAAGAAGTTGGCGGAGTAAAGTAGAGGGATGAGTGAGTCTTACAAAGTTATTAGTGATAATCGCCAAGCCCGATTTCAATACGAAATCCTAGAGGTGTTTGAGGCTGGCATTTCCTTGACCGGAACTGAAGTCAAGTCAATCCGAGCCGGGAAAGTTAATCTGCGGGATGGATTTGCCCAAATTCGTAATGAGGAAGCGTTCCTGCTCAATGTTCATGTCTCCCCTCATACCAATGTTGGCCAGTTTTTTAATCATGATCCCCGGCGCACCCGTAAACTCTTGATGCATCGCCAAGAGATTCGCAAGCTGATTGGCAAAACCGAACAAAAAGGACTGACTCTGGTGCCATTAAAGCTTTATCTCCAGCGGGGCTGGATTAAAGTGACGATTGGTCTGGCTCGGGGTAAGAAACTCCACGACAAGCGTGAATCAATCAAGAAACGCCAGGATAAACGAGATATGGAGCGGGCCTTAAAGCGGGGTGCTGAGTAGAGTCCAGTAAAGATGGTCTTACTTCGTAGCTTGCCAAGTTCCATGAAACCCAAAAGGGATAACCTCTGGCAACTCTAAAACAGCAATGGGACCAGCGTCTAACTGGTTCGCTGCAAAAATCTGTACGGTGCTTTGATCCTGGTTGCCATCAAACACAACGGTTAACAGCCACCCTTCATTAGGATGGGTGGGGTCAGGGGCATAGATTACTTCCATCGGGTAACAGCCTGAGGGAAATGCCATGCTCCTGACAGCAGCATTGTTACCGTCAATTCGAGCGATGCTGTTAAACATTTCCTCCACAGGTCGTTCCGTATGGGAATGGTGGGTTAAGTAAATGGCGGTTGTTTCTTGTCCCGTTTCCAGGGGGGAAACGACAGGAAATTCACAACCAAAGTTAAACCGCTGCTCGTTCTGCAGGACTTGGCCGGTCTGAGGATTGATTCGCAACTGCCACAACATCCCCGATGCAGGGGTTTGCGGATAGCCTGTGACCACTTCCTGTAGCCACTGATTGGTTTGGAAATCGGGATAGCGAATGTAATCCAGGACGATGTTCCCGGCAGGATCTTCATAACCATTGCCAAAGTGCCATTGAAACCAGGGGTCGGTCTCAAAGCGCGTCACCTCTTCGAAGGTGTCTCGATTGATCACAATAATCTGTGTCCCTCGGTGCGGTTGCCACTGCAAGGCATCGCTTAAGCTTTGTGTGCCCAACATAACGGGGAGCATCTGCAAGCGCAGTGGGGGCACCATAAATACTAGATAGCGCCCAGCTAAGGCAAAATCATGAACGAGAGACAGTCCTGGCAAGGGAATTGAGGCTTGCCGATAAATTTCACCAGAGGCCTGGCTGCAATAGAGTTGAATATAAGTTTGGGGGCCAAAGATAACGCCAAAGTTATAGATATTGCCCGTTTGCGGATCGCGTTTGGGATGGGCTGAGTACGTGAGCTTGGGGGTTAAGCCTGAGAGGGAGTCCAATCCGCGCGTTTCCAGGGTAATGGGATCAAGGGCATGGGGATTTCCCCCTTCCCACAGGGCAAGCAGCTTGTCAGGCAGCGCCAAAACTGAGGTATTTGCCACATTCTTAGGCGGGACGCCCCACCGTTTCCAAATCGGACCAGGGGCCATTTGCCCATAGCCAGAGTATAAGAATTGATCTTGAGCCTCTTCAGCTTGCAGTTCCTGCGTTTGCACATAGCGGTAACAGGCCGTTGTCCCTGCATCGTCAAAGCGAACGGCCAAAATGCCACCATCTCCATCAAACCAGTGATCGACGGTTTGCCCTTGACGCGATAACCGCCCAGGGCCATTACGATACAGAGTGCCTTTGAGACCTTCAGGAACTTGGCCAGACAGGAGGGGGAGAGAAGTGGGACTAAACTCCGTAGCGGGGGTTGCGATCGCACGGGCCCATAAGGGTTTTCCTTGAGCAAAGTAGTCACGCTTGGTATCGCGGTCTTGAGTTTGCATGGACACCTGATATCACTGAAATAATGGATGAACTAACTTTACTTCAGCATACAAGGCAGCTCCCCAATACAGAGGGCTGTGATGTTACAAATCAGATGTGCCACGGCCTACCAGAGGGCTGGCACGGGAGGTGGAGATTCAGGATCGTCGCTAGCAGCAGCAGGTCTTGGTTGCGGAGTTGGTTGCTCTGCCGGAGCTGGTGCTTGCTCAGCAGGCAAAGGCGACTGTCCCCTAGCGTCACTTGGGCGAGTTGCATCGCCTGGACTCGTTTCTGGTGCCGTTGTTGACTTTGGCAGAGTCTCTGGCTCGGATATTCCGCCTGTGCCAGGAGCAGGAAGATTTTCTGGTACACTTCCCGGTTTGGGAGAAGATGATGGTGACGGTAAGGGCACAGGAAATGGCCTGGAAGTAGAGCCACTCGGAGGATCTGCGCTGGGTTGAGGTACAGGGGGCATTCCTGAACTTGGTTTTGGACTAGGCGTAGGTTGAGGTGTTGGATCTGGAATGGCTCCAGGAGGCAAACCAGAAGCTGGTAAAGGAGTCAGTCTTGGTCCAGGTGTTGGTTCTGGAGTCGGATCTGGCTCTGGAGTTGGAGTAGGTTCGGGATCTGGAGCTGACTCTGGTTCAGGAGTTGTTTCTGGCTCTGGAGTTGGGTTAGGAACTAGCTCTGGTTCTGGAGTAGGCGTGGGTGTTGGAGTTGGTTCAGGAGTCGGCTCTGGCTCTGGTTCTGGCGTTGGCTCAGGAACTGGCTCGGGTTCTGGTGTAGGTTCTGGAGTCAGCTCGGGTTCAGGAGTAGGGGTGGGAGTTGGCTCGGGAGTGGGAGTTGGTTCGCTATCTTTACAAGGACCATCATAATCACCAGAGTGCTGTTTATGCGCATCCAGAGCATTCTTACTGATGGATATGGTCTTTGCGTTATTTGGATTGCCAGGTGGAACATGACAGATCAGAACCTTTTTGGGATTTTTGGGATCTGATACATTGCCCTGTAAAGGGGTAGACTTACCTTCTGATGGTGTAGGTTCTGGTTCTGGAGTGACCTCTGGTTCTGGAGCCAGCTCAGGTTCGGGGGGTGGAGTTGGCTCAGTATCTGGTTCTTCAAATGGAAGACAACTAAAGGATAAAGAGTTGAGGCGACCACTTTTACGTCCCTGAGGCTTCAAGGCGCCAATGCGATAGCGGAAACTGCTGACATTTTCATATGCATCTGTCACTAATGTTTGGGTTGCATCTGTGCTGATACCAGGCTGCGTCTTGACAGTATTTGACTCAAAGCGGCCAGAGGGAAGCGTAATCGTAGGCTTCAGCGTCGTGGGATTTTCGAGGGTATAGCTAGAGAAACCATCCAGCTCGATATACTCCCTTAGATTGCGACTGTCTCCATCAATGTCTACACCAGAAGCATTGAAGGCTTTGATGGTTGTGGGGGTGTTGGTCCCTGTTTCCACAAAACTGATAATCAGGTCTACGCTTGAGTCTCCTTTTGCTCTAGATGGATTGAGGGTAGGCTGCAGGGCATCTGCGGACCCCGTACTTGGATTATCAATTGCCCCTAACGTTGCACCATTGTTGAACTGATCAACCGTGACCAATGCATCAATATCAGGCGCAACCTGGGTAAATCGGTAGATAGAACCGACGGATAAGTTGGGGCGATTGTTTTCTTTTTGGCTCAATCGGTGTTTCAGGGAGCTAGCCCAGCAAGGTGCCTAATAGGCTACTCATCAAGGCTTTCCCCCTTTTTCTAGCATTATGCACAAATTCAAA
>JANQPU010000401.1 GCA_028285315.1 Acaryochloris sp. IP29b_bin.176 | reverse complement strand
GCCGATTTCTCTGAGTAAGACTTGTTCCCCTTCTAGGAGTGCCCCCTTCCAGTCCCCATCTAGGAGGTCTTCAAAGGGGATATCTTTGAGGGTGGGATTCTTATTCAGTTCGTTGATCAGAACTTTCTGACCCGTACTCAGGGCATTACGTCTGATCTGTTGCTGGGCACCTGTAGGGTCGAGGACAACGCCCACGACGGCTTGGAACAATGGAGCTGAGTCTTTGAGTTTGATATCACCATTGTTGTAGATGTCTTTAACCTGCTCGAGGCTGAGGCCATTCACCAATTCAATCTGGCCGATGGGCACACCCCCGATATCGGTGCCAATCGCATTATTGAAGTCCCTGAGACTATGTTTGGTGAAACCCGCGAACTGAGGGTTTTGCTGTAGGTCACCAAATTTGATGATTTTGTCAGGGGTAGCTCCTGTGGGCCAAGCTCGATTGGGGTCATAGCTGAGATTGGCATCCTCAACGTTGATCCAACCGGGAGCGTTGGCACCGGGCAGGCTGGAGAAGGACACGCCTTGAGCTTCAGGAGGGGGATCGTAGATTAGCCCTGGTATGTTGGCGAATTCGGGCGCGGGATAGTACCCGACTTGTTGCGCTTGGCCCCAGACGGGGAGGGTCTGAGAGGCTGCGAGGATCAAAGAGGCGATAAGGGTTGGGCATCGCTTGATGAGGGTAAAGGCCACTGATTGATATCCCCTGTAGATGGGCTATACAGGGAGGATAGGCAGGGTGGCCCTTGAGCGGCAAATTTCTTGATATAGCAGGGTTTGAGGCTGTTGGTTGTCTCAATCAGGAATGAAAAGCCTTCTGTAGAAGTTCCACAGGAGACTTTTGGTGTTTGTAAAAGGGTTCTTGCTGCCAACCTCCCCATCTTCCTTTCAGCCTTAAATTGGCAATTCTCGCCATCAGATCCAGCTCAGACGGCCAAGCGTATTGAAAAAGTGAAGGACTATTAGATAGTCCATGAGGGGGGAAATCCGATTTAGGGCAAGCTTACTTCATATCGGTATCCTGAAATCGAATTCTCTTATGTCAGTTGAGTTGCTAGCCAATTGCTTCTTCGTTATTGATCAAATCCCAGACTGATGTCCTGACATCTTCTGGGCATTCCTCAGGAATCGTTGAAAGGGGTATCTGATGGAGAATAGATGTCTTTATCCGAGCAAACTTGTAGCAAAACCTGAAACTTGACAGAGCATGGCGATGGAGGGAGGGCTCTTTCTCAATCCATTTATAGATTTCAGCTTGACAGATTAAAACCTCTCTATCCCAACTTTTGGTTTGCTGCTGTGGCTTGTACTTAACAGTAAGGATGAGAATCAATAGATTCTCAATCAGTCCTTCTATTACGTCCTTGTGCCTTCTCGCCACATCTTCTATTTCCTCAATCAAGTTTTCAAGATCTACCAAATCAAACTTGCGCCCTCTCAGCAGTTGCGCCTGCTTCAAAGACCACTCGACTATATCTGTTTCATAAAGTGTACGGATGTTATGTGCCATCGACCATTGAGACAAGCTGTGCTTACTATCAATCATCCCATCCACTCCCGCAACTCTGAAACAGCAATCATCCGATGCAGCCAAGCAGGCTTACCCGATACAGACAGTGATAAATTCAGTGATAAATTACCCTACGGGGTATTTCCCCTTATTCGAAGTGTATTTCGGGATACGAGAATCATCTTAGAGGCTTCTTTTATTCTCAATAAAATTCACAGGAATGTCTTAAAAATTACTACCATTTCTTTTATGAACAGCCACAATATTCATTGAAACTACCCAATTCTAAGAAACAAGGTGAGCGCTGTGGCTAAGCATTGTCGTAGATGCAAGAGTCGTTATCTTATACATTCCCGACTTAGGGGATTCCACGAAAATGTGCTTTTGCTTTTTAAGGTTCAACCCTATCGCTGTAAGTCTTGCGGATGCAGATTCTATGGGTTCTTAAGCAATACTCATTCCAAATATGAATTGCATTCATAAATCTACTGAAATACTTTTACGACAAAGCTTTTGGAGTATGACGACATTTGAAAATATCCCGTCATTGAGCAACGCTGATTCTTGTGAAGCAGTCTTGTCATTAAGTTTTTATTGTAGGATAAAAACAGCTAGGTCTATATTTTCATAGTTCCGGTAAAAACACTATCTTATTCAATTCATTGAGGGAATTTAAGGCTTTATTAATGGTAGTAATGTAAAAATTCAAGAGTCAGACAAGTCTGACACCTGCAAATTCGCCCACCCAACTTGACTTGAGAAGGGTGGGGTTTCCTTCAGCTTTCAGGCGAACTAGTTCAACGAACAATGGCTAGATATTAAAATTCACATAATTAAAAATATCTCACTGACTTTATTCTCGCGCTATATATTGAGCAATGCCATTAGTTTTGCCAAAGATGAAGACTTAAAACCAGGAAAGAGTCACCCATCATGAGCAACAAGACAAAACTATGACCACACATCTCTAAGCACCTCTAACACCAAGTTTATTTGCCCTAATCTACTCCAACCCTCTAAATCCTTCCCTTGTAGAGTGCCTTTTGGGAATAACTAGGTGTATCTAAGTTTACAGAGAAAATAGAATGGGCAATATTCTCCTCAAAGATCCATGTAGTATGCATAACTGAACTTCTTCAGACCCATCCTTTAGACTTGAGGTAGTATGCCTGGGTATGGGCTCATGGCTAAGAGATGTGGTCGCTGTAAAAGCTTCACCATAAAACGATCAAGACTAAAAAATTGGGTTGAAAGACTTCTTTTAGTTATAAGAATCAGACCTTACCGTTGCCGAGATTGCGGTAAACGAACTTTTCTCATTTTCTAATTAGGAACAGCTCAATTGTCAGGATGCCGGAGAAAAACTGCCTGCCGCTCACTGTTCCTAAAAACTTTCTTGACTTTTCAAACTTCCCCTTCCAACCGCCAATAGCGATAAATCCATCCAACCCACAATGACTGAGAAGATTAATAGGGAGCTATTCTTCTGGAGTAGAAGCGACTGAAAGAAAATAGCTATCCCCTTGATCTTGTAAGTCAAAGCTCGTAATACTGCGTTGGCAAGACCAAAAATATCGGTCTTTGCGTTCAATCAGTTCCTCGACTAAGCTTTTCAAGCCCTCTATTATGTCCTGATCAGTGCTAGAAGTCATTTCCGAAAAGATCTGTTCTAGTGCAACTTGGCGTTCTTCTGGGGATGTCAAGGCAATATTCCAAGCCAAAACAGCGATTTTCAGAAAGTTATCTAGCTCTGAAATACTGGGGGTTGTCTTTACATATGGCGCAACGAATTCTTGCAAAACTTCTGACATCTTGTCCACATCCGGGGGATTGAACACCATGTTACGGGAAACTTCTTCTCCAGCAACTTCCTTGACTTTGTGCTGCAACCGCTCAAATGAGTCTGCGTTTTTTTGCTCTTGACGCTGCTGGTGATGGAGTAATTCACTAAAGCCCTTAGATTTTCTAGCCATAATGGTTATCCACTAATAGTTTCGTGAAATATAATTTGAGTCGCATTGGAACGCTACTGTCGCCAGAGATGAAGGCTGGAAATCAGGAAGAAGCCACCTATCAGGACTAGCAACACAAAACTATGACCGCACATGGCTGATGCTCTGCATGAATCTGTTGATTCTATTCTCGCTGCTAGAGGGACTTTAAATCATATAAACCTTTCTGCCAGTAGCTGCATGAGGGGTACATAACCTATAAACGATACACATCAATCCCCACACCAGCGGTATTACTGTAGATGTCAATTACAAGATCATCACTGATGGTTGCTTCCTCCAACACAACTTTTGGCCCAGAACGTAGCGAGAACTGGACTACAAGCGTGAAGATCTTGCAATTGACACTTTCTGGCAGTTATTGCATAACCACCTGATCGGAGAGTAGGGTTTGCAATTGGGTATGCTGGTCTGAGGCAATTTCAACGAGGGCACTTCCCTGGCCCCGCCAAACGAGACGAACACTACGGATTGCGATCGCATGGTCTCGGCATTTTTTCATCAGCTCAGCCAAGGCACCAGGCTTATCGACTAGCTTCACCAACAGCGCATCTTGACTCACAGTTTGGTAGTCGGCCTGGGTCAGCATTTGGGTCGCAGTATCCGTATTAAAGGGACGATACTGACCATGACACCGACCAATATCTAAATGTTCATTCAGAATCTGCAAGGCCCGCTCCCGATCACTCACCTTCAGTTGAATAATGCTCCCGCCTGCTGCTTTGACTGCTGTAATATCTTCAATGGAAATCCCCGCTGCGGCCAAAGCCATAGAGACCTGAGTCAGCAGATGCTCTTCCGAAGCCCCCACCAACGTAATCTCATCATTGGTCTTCCCTAGGCCAGTCTCACAAGTAGGCAGTTCAGTTATCGACGGAGCAGCGGGGGGTTCCAGGAATTGAATATCTGCGATGAACTGATCGATCTGCTCTTTCACCACATGGGGCATAGCGATTAAGTGGGTGAGTGAGCCATTACAAGCCAACTGCCAGCGCTGGGTGACCGTGGGTGAAGGCCGATCAAATACCACAATATTGGAGTGGGAATGTCGCCAGGCATTGCGATCAAGCTGGTTGAGTTGAGCAATAGCATAGTCTGCCATCTTGAGACAGTCTGGTACAAGCTGCTTAAATCCAGCCACCCCTAACGTGTGGAAGGCATACCACAGAAAGAGTGGGGTTATTCCATTCCGGGAACCACTGAGGGTCGTATCTAAGGTGCCAATGTATTCCACACTTTGGGCAATCCGATCAACATGGCCTTTTTTCGCTAACACCACGCCACAGGGAATGGGCGAACCAATCATTTTATGCCCACTGATGGCGATGCTATCGATGCCATCGGCAAAGTTCCACGGAGGTGGCGCTTCAACAAAGGGGAGAATCATTCCCCCTAAAGCAGCATCAGCATGGAGATAGTGGCGCTTCAAGGCTAAATCTTGAAAAATAGTTTGAATCCCCACCACATCATCCACTGCTCCTTTCATGGTGGTCCCGATAGTGGCACAGACAATTGCAGGGACATCCCGATGAATCCGCAAGGTCTCTCGGAGGTCGTCCAAGTCCATCGACCCATCAGGTTGGCTCCGAATCATGATGCTATCTAAGTTCAGACAGCGCAGAATTTTGTCGATGGAGTAATGGGCATCCTGGGAATAGTAAACGATTCCCCCCGGCATTAACTCCCGAGCCAAAAATAGACCATAGTGGTTG
>JANQPU010000112.1 GCA_028285315.1 Acaryochloris sp. IP29b_bin.176 | reverse complement strand
TTGCGTCATGCAAACAAGCAAAGCAGAGAAGACGGCAGCTCGAATTCACGGTGCAAACCTATGTTTATCGGACCGATTAATGTTTTGTCAGTCAACCAGCTCAACCCCTTTTTTGTAATTAATTTCAATAGGCACTAAGCTGATACAGATCCAATTGGAGCGCAACTTCCATATCAAATGGCTTATATACCTCTTAGGAGTATTTTCTTGAAAAGATTTTGGTATGAAGCAGAAAAGATGAAATGCAGGTGGATCGCAAGATCCACCTGCATCAACTTTTTCTTAGACAGCTACAGTTTTTTTCGTAGTAGCATCCAGCTCGCCCTTGGCATATTTAACGGCATAAATATCTAGGGGTTGTTGCTTGATCTTGCTAGCATTGCCGGACGTTCCAAAGGCTTCGTAGCGAGCTAAGCAAACCTGCTTCATGTACTTAATGGAGGGCTTCAGAAAATGGCGAGGATCGAAATTGCTCGGGTCCTTAGCCGCAGCTTCCCGAATGGCAGCGGTAATAGCTAGGCGATTATCGGTATCAATATTAACCTTGCGAACACCACTCTTAATCCCTTTTTGAATCTCTTCTACCGGGACTCCATAAGTTTCAGGAATCTTGCCGCCATACTCATTGATCATATCAATCCACTCTTGAGGAACGGAAGAAGATCCATGCATGACTAAGTGAGTGTTGGGTAAGCGGCTGTGAATCTCTTCAATGCGGCTAATGGCTAGAATTTCACCGGTAGGCTTACGAGAAAACTTATAAGCACCGTGGCTAGTGCCAATGGCAACCGCCAGGGCATCCACTTGAGTCTGCTCAACAAACTCAACGGCTTCGTCAGGGTCAGTAAGGAGCTGGTCGCGGCTGAGAGTCCCTTCAAAACCATGACCATCTTCCTTGTCGCCTTTACCAGTTTCCAAGGAACCTAAACAACCCAGCTCACCTTCAACACTGACGCCGATGGCATGGGCAACTTGTACAACTTGACGGGTGACATCAACGTTATACTCAAAGCTGGCAGGGGTTTTAGCATCTGCTTCCAGAGAGCCATCCATCATGACGCTAGTAAATCCATTTTTCATGGCGGAATAGCAAGTGGAAGGGCTATTACCGTGATCTTGGTGCATTGCGATCGGGATATGGGGGTAGGATTCAACCGCAGCTGTAATTAAGTGGCGGAGAAAGTGCTCACCCGCATAGCTACGGGCACCACGAGAAGCCTGCAAAATCACGGGGCTATCCGCCTCATCTGCAGCTTGCATAATGGAGATAATCTGCTCCATATTATTCACGTTGTATGCAGGAATGCCGTAGCCATTTTCAGCAGCATGATCGAGCAAAAGCCGCATTGGTACAAGCGCCATAGTTGATCCTCCTAAAATGTTTGTCGTCGATAAAAAGCGAAAACCGCGCCGAATTCTTACACTAATCTTTAAGATATCCTACCCTGTCTAGCGGGTTCTCAGGTAGCTTAATCTGAAGTTTAGGGAATTGAATATAAAAAAATGGGTCGCCCGGGATTCGAACCCGGAACTAATCGGTTAAAAGCCGAGTACTCTACCGTTGAGTTAGCGACCCCCACGAGGCCCGTGTATCTTAACATAGAAACCCACATTAACATAACTTTGGAGAAGTCGTAGGAGTGGCTAGCAATTTTCATATAACCAGTTATGTGAGGTTTTCTGAAAGAGTCCCAGGTATATGGGTACAGGGATATTGGGTAATCATGGCAATTCTCACAGTGATTCTCGCAATAGCGTAAACTAAGGGCTGGCAGGGTTTGTTTGAGTTAACCCAGGTTACTGAATCCCAAAACACACCTGTTCACTCACAGGCTGCCAAATAATTGGCTTGCCAGAACTGCAGGCATTCATTTAGGTAAGAGGATCTGGCTTGACTGAACATGCTGATTCCAGATTACAAGTGGTTTCTCGCAAAGAGTTGCGAGAGCTGGTGCGATCGCAACTTTTGATGCTGTTAGAGCAAGGAAATTTACAAGGTGCAAAAGTCTTGCTTGTCCCAGTTCAGCCCGCAGACATCGCTGAGGCCATTGAAGAGTTGCCCGAGGCCCAACAAGCCATTGCGTTTCGTCTGTTATCCAAAGATGAAGCAATTGAGGTCTATGAGAATCTAAATTCCAACGTCCAGCAATCCCTAATCGAAGAATTTAAGCGGCAAGACGTATTGGATATTGTCGATAAGATGTCCCCGGATGATCGGGCGAAACTGTTTGATGAACTGCCTGCCAAGGTCGTCAGCCGCCTACTGGGTCAGCTCAGCCCGATTGAACGTCAGGCCACTGCTTTGTTATTGGGGTATGAGGCAGGCACGGCGGGCCGGATTATGACACCGGAGTATGTGTCCTTAAAAGAGAATTTAAATGTTTTTCAGGCTTTGGAACGGATCAGGAGTTTAGCCCGGTTTACAGAAACGGTTTACTACCTCTATGTAGTTGATGTTGCCCGCCATTTGACGGGAATTATTTCTTTGCGAGATTTGGTGACGGCTCAGCCGGAGCAAACCATCGGCGAAATTATGACGCGGGATGTGGTGTCCGTGAGTACCGATACCGACCAGGAAGAAGTAGCTCGTACCATCCAGCGCTATGATTTTTTGGCTATGCCTGTCGTCGATCGCGAAGAACGTCTGGTGGGCATCGTTACGGTTGACGATGTGATCGATATTTTTGAAGAAGAAACCACCGAAGATATCTACCGGATGGGAGGGGTGCAATCTGGGGGAGATGATTACTTTCAGACCAATTTACTCACCGTTGCCCGCAGACGGGTGGTGTGGCTATTGGTACTGTTGTTAACCAATACAGGCACGACCGCAGTGATTCATAGCCAAGAAGATATCCTCAAGAAGGTTGTTGCCCTGTCTAGCTTTATTCCGCTTTTGATCGGGACTGGGGGCAATGTGGGTGCCCAGTCTTCAACGGTGGTCATTCGCAGCCTTAATGTAGATCAGCCCCAATCTAACCATCCTTTGTGGGTGATTCAGCGAGAAGCCTTTGCAGGTGCCATATTGGGGCTAATGCTAGGGGTGATCGTGGTGATTTGGGCCTATTTCCTACAAGGGAGTTTAGCCGTTGCGATCGCAGTCGGTCTTAGCCTGATTGCCATCTCTATTTTGGCATCCGTTGCTGGATCAGCCCTTCCCTTTGTATTTAGGGCGATTGGGTTCGATCCGGCATTGATGTCAGCCCCATTCATCACCACAGCAGTAGACGTATTGGGTGTCTTTATCTACTTTGCAGTTGCTCGATTTATTTTGGAGAACACCTAAGTCGTCAATCTGTTCCTTAACGGCTCCAGGGCTGTTTCAAGTTCTTGAAAGGAAATCTAGAGCTAAGCTTATTGCGTACCTAGAGCCTCAATAGCGCTGTTACTTTTCATGAGCTGCCAGTGCTTTTGAATGCCCCCTAGCGAACGTGAAACAGTCCGCGGCTAGAGTGCAGCTAGTCCAGGATAGTACCATCGGGCATAATCACGCGTTCTAGGGTTGCATTTTGAAAATTAACACCAGTTAGATCCGCATCTGTTAAGTTGGTTCCTCGTAAAATCGCCCAGCTTAAGTTGGCTCCTTGTAATTTAGCCCCTTGTAAATCCGTTCCCTGCAACTTCGCCCCTTGAAGATTGGCACCCGTCAAATCGGCATGGCGCAACTGAGCGCTTGTGAGGTTGGCATGACTCAGGCCCGATTTTCTTAAATCACACCACACCAGATTGGCTTCTTGTAAGTCCGCTAAGGTTAAATTAATACCAGGCAATGCTTCATCTTTGAGATTGATCTGAGTAAAATTGCGTTCGCCTGCTTCGTATTTTGCTGTTATGTCAAGGGCTATTTCACTCGGTAACGGTGCAGACTCAGGTAGCGAAGCATCAAGCCCCTCATGACCTACCTCTTCAACATTACCTTCAGAGATGTTTTGGGGGATCAGAGTTGGAGGATCTAGAATCAGCAAATCCAAAGTCACCTCTTCCATCCAAAACGGTAGCTCTTGACCGAGTTTCTGGCCATAAATTGTCACTGATTTGACTGAAGACAATTGTAATTGACTCAAATAATCTCGTAGCAGGGGTACAACAACGGACTGCTCAGGAACCTCCAAAGACTCTATACTGAGCTGTAGCAAATCATCTTTAAACTCAATTTCAGCCACTGTCACAGCCTGTTCTACTAGTCTCTGATCAATTAAGGTCGTCAGGGCTTCAAGATTATGATGTTGAGCAAGTTGCAATAATCGGCCTTGATGGCCTGGCTGGGGAGTTATGCCTTTGTCAGCATGTTCGTGTTCGTTAGGAACCTGAACTCTATCAGATACTTGGTCTAAAGATTCAAGATTCATAAGGTTTGCACAGTTACACTCATTTTTCTAACTTTTGCAAGCAAATTAATTCATTTTTATAGAAAAATTTTTAATAAGAAAATAATGACATCATCCGGGCTGGATAAATGTTCACTGACGAATCCAGCTCGCTTCAGGCAAACTACTCCCATGGTTACCTGAATGCAGAACATGGCTATGATTTTGGACAAGATAGCATGTTTTATTGTCCATTGAGCTATTTTCAGGCCCTCAACCCCTCTCATCTCACCCCTAAACACCGGATTGGAAAGCAGTAATCTGAAATTCAGTTATCATCTGTAAACTAGATCGTTGTCTAGAGAACAATTAGAAGTGTGTCAGTGCCCACTATCTGGCTTGATGATAGGGATTCATTCCTACAACAATAAAAATCATCTTAAGCCAAATGTTAAGGACTCTATATTTTTTTATCTTCTTTCACTAAAAAAGCTGCCTATCAAGACAGCTTTTTTATACGGAAACGTTTTGACCTAGGACTACAACACTTGTCTGTCAGTCCTTAGACATCGTAGTACAAGGACAACTCGTAGGGATGAGGACGTAACCGCATGGGGTTCACCTCATTATCGAGTTTGTACTCGATCCAATTCTCAACAAAGTCCTTCGTAAACACACCAGAGTCCACTAAGAAGCCATGGTCATGTTGCAATGCTTCCAGGGCTTCCAAGAGAGAACCAGGTGTAGAAGGAATCTTTGCCAACTCTTCAGGACTGAGATCATAAATGTCAACATCCAAAGAGCTACCTGGGTCAATTTGATTCTTAATGCCATCAATACCAGCACAGAGCATTGCAGCAAAGGCCAAGTAAGGATTACAGGTGGCATCGGGGCAGCGAAACTCAAGTCGCTTTGCTTTAGGATTAGGACCAGATAGTGGAATCCGAATGGATGCAGAGCGGTTGCCTTGAGAGTAGGCCAAGTTGACAGGAGCCTCAAAACCAGGAACCAAACGTTTATAGGAGTTAGTCGTAGGATTGGTTAATGCTAACAACGCAGGTGCATGCTTGAGAATTCCCCCAATGTAGTGCAAAGCAGTCTGACTCAGGTTGGCATAACCGTCTCCCCAGAACAATGGCTGTCCTGCTTTCCAGATCGACTGGTGGGTATGCATGCCAGATCCATTATCGTTAAACAACGGCTTGGGCATAAAGGTGGCAGATTTACCGTATTTCTTGGCAACATTTTTGACGCAATACTTATAAATCATCAAGTTATCCCCTGCCTCGATGATTGGCGCAAATTTGATGCCGAGCTCACACTGTCCACCAGTGGCCACTTCATGGTGGTGTTTTTCAATGGGCACCCCACACTTGGCCATAGTCAGCAGCATCTCTGTCCGGATATCTTGCAGCGTATCGGTAGGGGAAACTGGGAAATAGCCTTCCTTATAACGGGGTTTATAGCCCAGGTTGCCACCTTCCTCGACGGCACCAGAGTTCCAACGGCCTTCTTTGGTATCTACGTAGTAGTAAGCAGAATTTTCAGTTTGGTCAAAGCGAACATCTTCAAAAATGAAAAACTCTGCTTCAGGACCAAAGAATGCCGTATCGCCGATCCCTGTGCTTGCTAAATAATCCAAAGCTTTTTTGGCAATAGAACGGGGACATCGCTCATAGGGCTGGCCTGTGCGAGGTTCCTGAATACTACAGATCATGCTGAGTGTCGGCTCTTCCATGAACGGATCGATCCAAGCTGTATTAGGATCGGGCACCATTGCCATGTCCGATTCATTGATGGCTTTCCAACCCCGGATACTAGAACCATCAAACGCAACACCATCGGTGAAGCTACTTTCGTCAATTTGATTCTGATAGAGGGTCAGGTGCTGCCAAATACCTGGCATATCAATGAATTTGAGATCAATGACTTGAATATTGTCGTTTTTAATCCAATTCAGAATGTCCTGGGGGGATTGGGCCATGAATTACTCCTTAACAGTAAATAGCAAGCTCAAGTGCATTCCCTGGGGCAGAAA
>JANQPU010000364.1 GCA_028285315.1 Acaryochloris sp. IP29b_bin.176 | reverse complement strand
ATCATTGGTACTCCAGTCTGAGAGGGAAGTGCCCTATGCGGCCAATGCAGCAGAGACACCAACGGGCGTCATCCGCACGTTAGGGAATGCCCTCAACAGTCTCCCTGACCATCTAGAGGATAATCAGGAGAGGCTAGCACAACAGCAAGCGAAGCTAGAGGTGATGGAGCAGGAGTTAGATCAACCCTTTGAGTATGAGGCAGAGCTTGAGCAGCTATTGACTCGCCAGCATGAAATCAATACCGAGCTGGGACTCTACAAAAATGATGAGCAAGTGGCTGCTGAAGAAGAAGAGAAATCTCAGACCGAATCCCCCAATGCCGACGCCGACCCCGATCAGGAGAAAAGCGAAGAGACAACGATCATCAACTTGGATGACATCGGCAGCGCGGATCAGAGCCTGGATTGGTTGGAGGGGCTAGATCTACTGGCAGAAGTCTGTGACCCTTGCCAGCCCACCCCAGAGGTCATGACGGCATTGCAGAATCTAGGCACCTTTGCCCCTGATCCCCAGCAAACCTCACAGACAGCCCAGGTGGAAGTCGCAGAGATGGACAAAGCGACACAGGAACCGTCACCTCCACGAGCGGATCAAGCGGTGAAGACAGAAGGGGAAACTCAGCCTGACCCAGAACCCACCCTAACCACTCAGCCACAGCAACCCGCCAACAACGGCACAGATGAGCAGTTGACCTTATTCCCGCCAACACCAAGCACCTCAGTTAGATCGACACCCCCATCCACTCAGCCAAAAAGAACGATGGATCGGGATGCTGAAGGACTGAATTTACTGCAGCAATGGCATCAGAGCGCGACTCTGCTGGGTGCATCACCCGGATATTTAGAGCGGATCACTGAGGTGGCACAGGATTATCAAGCGGGCCAACTCCCCTCAGAGATGGCTGTCAATACCATGATGAGGGACTTGCACCAGCTCGACTTATACCAGAACACCTCTCAAGTGGTTGCACCTAAGATTGCTCTACGGCTTGATCCAAGGGTGCAATTTAACGGCGAGAAGGCCACGGTGGAGGAAGCGCGGTCAATCCTCAATACAGCGGCCACGGTTCTTAAACAAGCAGGTGTCCAGCAGCCAGACGGTAGTGTAAAATTCACCGGAAAGCAGTTTGACTTCCACCAAGGCCAGGATCGCTCATTGCTGATTGTCAGGAGCATTAAGGGCAAGAAAGTGCCGCTCTACTACAACGGACAATTCAGTAATCTAGCCACTCCAGCCGCTAAGCAAGCGGTGTTGGATATCCCTCATCGGTTTGAGCAAGCAATGAATCAGGCCGAACAAGCCAAGGCTCAAGATAAATCACAGCAACAAAACACCAAACCTCAACAACGAAAACCACGGAGCTAGACCCATGACTGATTCATCCCCCCAATCCCCCCATGAACACAACATCTATGAGCTGGGACGGCACCTATGTAGCCTCAAGAACCTGGCAGACCACACGCTCTCTGCGGCCAAACGAGCAGAGCAATATTCCCACACCATTGACCAGGAGGGACTTGCTCAAAAGCTATTGGATATCCAACGCCAAGTTAGTATTCTTCAAATCGCACTCAAAGACTCTGAGATTCAGGAATGGACCGGGCCAGATATGCATGTACCTTTTTGAACTCAAAAAATATCGTGAAAATCCAAATCAAGGTCATCCAAATCATGGGGTTCATCATTGGTTGGAGGGCGATTCATGGGCGGTAAGGCAATGGCCTGCCATTCACTCTCACGATCCAATCGCTGAACGGTCAGTGGATACCGAGCTGCATTGGATAACAACAGATTACCCGTCCCGGTCCCTTTCCCCATTGCCATTGCGATTGCATACAGGAGATTGCCTAGACCCTCTACAGTTCCGACAATATGCAACCCACCAGACTTCGGATATATCTGAACCACTGGCAAAGCCCGCCAGTCCCGATCATCGTTACTCTCGTTACTCTCGTTACTCATGGCAAAATCCTTCTGTGTTTGTTGAGTTTGGACAAATTCGAGTAAGTCGGGGACGTTGAAATCTTTGCAAGCCTCAGAGGATGCCTGTCTGTACAGGTAGCTGGTGAGGCCGTCTTCGTCTTCCGTGCGGATACCACAGCATTGGTGCTGGCGATTGAAGTAGATACACTTGCCACATTGATTTGTATTCATAACTCTTTTCCCTTTAAAAAGTCTGTAGCTCCCCATCTGTGAAGTTCTCGACAAATGGGGAGCGGGGATGATGTTCAGTACAACCCGGCCAACTCTCGGAGTTGGGGGTTCTCTCGGAGCTGTCTGCGGGACTGCCTAATATGCAACATGACCGTTTGAGGTT
>JANQPU010000355.1 GCA_028285315.1 Acaryochloris sp. IP29b_bin.176 | reverse complement strand
CCAGAGTGCTCGCCAGAAATTGTCCCGCCACTATCAACAGATGAATCCCATGAATGAGTCCTCGTAGTGTCGCTAATCTTAACTTACAGAGTACTTATGGATCCTGGCGAAGTAAAGTCTAATTGTTCCTGGCGGACTCAGCCATCCACCTCTACCTCTAGCAGGATCGGTATACTGATAGACGATTGATTGAACAGGCGTTGGTTAGGACTAACATTCAATATGCAGGGTAGCCGCAGCAATAATTTGATCACGCTCTTCAGCGTTGGCTTAATCATTTTAGTCGTCGTCGTCAGCAGTTTTTTTGTCATTAACCCTGGCCAAGCGGGCGTAGTCAGCATTTTAGGCAAAGCTAGAGACAATGCTTTTCTAGAAGGGGTGCATTTAAAGCCCCCTATTATTTCAGCTGTCGATATTTATGATGTGACGGTCCAAAAGTTTGAGGTGCCAGCCCAAAGTTCTACGAAAGATTTGCAAGATCTCAATGCTCGCTTTGCCATTAATTTTCGCCTGGACCCCATGCAGGTTGTCGAAATTCGACGTACACAAGGAACCCTTGCCAATATTGTCTCCAAAATAATTGCGCCTCAAACCCAGGAATCATTTAAGATTGCGGCAGCCCGTAAAACTGTAGAAGAAGCCATTACCCAACGGGCTGATCTGAAGCAAGATTTTGATGATGTCCTTGAAAAACGCCTGGAAAAGTACGGCATTATTGTTTTAGACACCAGCGTTATTGACTTGGAATTTTCACCAGAATTCGCCAAGTCTGTTGAAGATAAGCAAGTTGCTGAGCAACGTTCCAAGCGAGCCGTGTTTATTGCTCAAGAAGCAGAGCAGCAAGCCCAAGCAGATATTAATCGCGCCAAAGGTAAGGCAGAAGCTCAACGATTATTAGCTGAAACCCTTAAAGCTCAGGGAGGAGAGTTGGTGCTGCAAAAAGAAGCGATCGCAGCCTGGCGCGAAGGCGGTTCTCAAATGCCGGAAGTACTTGTAACAGGTGGTTCTGAACAAGCCAAGGCACCGTTTCTGTTTAATTTCAATGATTCACCGAAATGAGCTGTCTCGATTTATCGGCAGCTAGGAGCATCAGTCAATAGCGATAAAGTGCCATCCTAGAAATTCTCTTTCCGATAAGAGAAACCGTGTTTATAGCATTGGCGTCTTAAAATTCTAGACAAGCCTCTGGGGCCACAATAATAAACGTCGACTTGTTCAGTTGGATATTGCTCTTTTAATTTGGGAAAAATTTCATCCCATTTAGGTCGGCCCGCTTGCGTTTGATTCTTTAAACCAGTAATCAAGTCAACTTGATGCTCTTGATGGAGTAAATCAAAGGCAGTGTATGCGGTCACAAACTGCATATTTGCACCTTGAGGAGCCCCCGTTAAATACAAATTAATATCAAATAAATCGAAATTATCTTCTGCTTCCAGCCTTTGCAGCATTTCCAACAACCATTCGAAAGAATCTTGAGTCCGATTAAACCAATAGAAATGGACCTTCTGCAGTTTCAGGAGAGATGACTCAGTCTGGCGTTGATGCAAAATACTTTGGAGTAGGGAGGCATAGGGGGTAACCCCAATTCCCCCAGCAATTAAAACAGCATATTCCGATTGATAAATATGACTACTCGGGCTGTGGTAGGGACCATCTAAATACACCGGAATTCTAGGTACCGAGGTATTACCTTCGCGATTCTCAGCGAAACTTCGAAACTGGCTATATAGTGTCCCAGTCCAGCTACCTAACGCCCGTATATGCAAAGATATGGCATCTTCCCGTTCGGGGGGGCTGCTAATCGTAAAAGGATGCCATTCATAGGTTGAAACATTGGGACACCTTAAATAAAGATAGTCAGATGCTTTGAACGTAAAGTCATGGGGGCGGGCAATTTCTAACGCTAAGACATTGCTGGGCAAAACTTGAGCATTCACCACATGTGTTTGTTTTGTGCTGCGACGATACCGAACAATTAGCTCAATCAGGAAAGCTGCAATTGAGGCTACCGCCCACTTATAAAACCGAGGACCGTGAATCAGCATTAAACCGATCCAAAGAACGTAGGTAAAGACGTGAATTGTATAAAAAAGATTGAACTTGCCTTTTTCTCGGATGAAGGGAAGAGCAGTAAACCACATCAACAGTAACAGCAGCATCAGAATCAAGCCGGTATGTCCTGAGCCGTAGAGTAAGAACAGATGTAAAGGATAACCAATTTGGAAAGAATGGCTTTCTAAGTTGTGGTTAACTAGATGAGCCACTGTATGGGCAAGGCCTAGGGCAAAAATAATTTGCCCGATGAGTTTATGGAAAGAAATGTGTTCATCAATTGGCAAATAGTTGTTAAGCTGAGTTTTCCTGAGCCAGGTCATCCAACGCCGCATGATGGGTACTAAAATTAATGCACCATTAAAGTTGAGCGCTAGTCCACATCCTCTGGCAATTCGATACCAAGTGGTGTTGAGTGCATATTGAGGCAAGCTATAGGCCTGGTAAAACAGCGTAATATTGATGCCAAAATACAAAGTGAGAAATAGAAGCTTGATCCAATTATTTTGGATATAATGCCATCGCTGTAGCCAGTATTCTTGAGGACTTTTTTTATCCAAATCTTCTGATTTTGGCTGTAGCCATTGTGCTGGACTAACGGCAAGAATATCCTGTAAGTGAGGCGATTGGCTGAGTAATTGCTTGAATTCTGCTAGTGAGATTTCATCGTTTTGATTCGTATCTGCTTTCTCAAACAGAATATCCCTGACTTGTTGTAACTTCGCTGTTTCTAGATCAAAGTTTGCTTCTCTCAAGCTAGCTCGAATAAATTTCGTGAGTTCTGTCTTGTCAATACAGCCATCATCATTACCATCATGGAGTTTAAAGGCAAATTCGAGTGGGTTCTCCTGGGCTTGCTTGAAGCTCTGCTGGAATTCTTGAAAATTAATACCTTGGGTTTGATCCACATCAAATATATGAAATAGACGTTCACAGAGATATTTATTATTCAAGTTAAAAGCAGTTTGAAATTCTTCAAGGTTGAGCCTACGATCATCGCCAGCATACTCTTGAAATTTCTGTGCTAAGGCGTCTAGATTACTCATAATTTTTTTACATGAAAATCCAGAGTGGGATTAATGATCAAATGCTTGGTTGAGGATCAGAATTTATAGACACTTATATGTCCAATGCAGTGTTATGGATTAGAGTCAACGTGTACTTTTAAGGCAACCACTGGGGATTTAATCCAGACCCGACTGTATAAGGTTGCAGCCTTTGCTCTGCTTGTAATGGCAATAGCCATAGATTACTGGTCATCACGGGACTGCCCTGATTCGTTTGAACCCTCTCTTCACTGTCGGGGCTGGCCTCAATGGCTTGGTCGAATAACAAGGCTGAGCCGTCCGGAGCTAAGGACATGCTAATATCACGCTGATTTGGAAAGTCTAACAATCGGGTTTCCTGTTGGGTTTTCAAGTCAATAGCGGCTAAGTAGGGGGTTTCCACATACTGTTCTCCTGAGCTGACTTGAGTTAGTAGGCAATAGAGGCGCTCCTTTTTGGGGCCGAATATGGCGCTTAAAATGGAGCCTGATATCTGCAACAGTTCCGTTTGCTGCCCCTGATTCGTAACTAAAAATAATGAGCGGGTGAAGTTGGGATTGAACTTGACCATCGTGGCCGCTGAGCCATCCTTGGCAAAACTGAGGACCATGCCAAATTTAGGGAGAAAGCCGAGCGGCTGATCGTTGACCGCACTATCTAGGGGCAAAATGGCAAGTCCTTGGCCCTGGGCAATGACTAAAGAACGACTATCAGGCGCGATCAGGAAATCGCCCCCTTGGACATTGTCGAGTGGTTTTAACGATTCTCCTGCAGGTAGCTGCCAGAGGGAAACCTGACCCAAGCCTGTGCCTTGCTTAGGGGCTCGTTGAAGCACAATTCGACTCCCATCCACAGCTAAATCAAATTTGAGGATCTGATATTGTTTGTTATCCAAGATTAATTCGATTTGTCCTGGCGCAGTAACAGATTCCCTGTCCAAGAACACATCGATTGCACCAGAGACTATCGTGTTTCCCCCATCAAAATTAGGAGGATTCGCCTGTAGTCCTGTGGTGACTGTGTAGAGCTGGGGATTGAAATTTCCTTGGGTTTCCTGATCACGATGGGTGGCTGCGAATAAAATGCGATCGCCATAGGGATACGGCTTAAATTCCGTCACGACCAGGTCTGCAGGGGTGAGAACTGTTTTTCGCTTTCGCGTTAAATTATTGAGAATCAGCCGACCCGATTCTTCGCCATTCACACCGAGGTAAACATAGGCGCGATCGCGGCTCCGAAACAGTCCAGAAAAAGGTCGCATCACCTTAGGCTGATCATTAGGGCTGCGACGGGCTTCTTCGACCTGGTTCAACTGCACCTGGAACTCAGTACCATACGGGATGGGCTCGGTCAGCGTATAGGCGAGTCGCCGACCAGACCAGCTCAATTTTCCTGGTAGGGCAGGGGTTAAGCTCAGGTGTTCCTCAACACTCGACCAATCCATCGTTCGATTGAAAGATAGGATGAAGGCTGTATCTTCAATCCCCACTTTTTTATCTTGCCAAGTAAACTCCCGCACCATGGGGGTCGTATGGTCGCCGCCTAGGATGATAATCCCAATCAAGATAGTGAGAACCACCATCACAGTCATAGCGATACGATCAAGGGGGTGAGGCCGATACTTCATACAAGATGGGGCAGCTAATCATAACCTGCTGGAGATTCTAGCGTAGTCTAGGCTTGAGGCAGAGAGAGACGAGAGAAATAGTACCCAGATCCTACATACCCATGATCGAATACCCTGAATCGACGTATAGGATCTGGCCAGTAATGCCAGTCGACAAATCACTGCATAAGAATGCCGCTGTATTTCCCACCTCCGTTTGGGTCACCGTCCGCTTGAGGGGGGCAACTTCTTCAACATGGTGAATCATATCTAAAATTCCACCCACAGCAGAGGAGGCCAACGTTCTGATGGGCCCTGCTGAAATCCCGTTCACGCGGATGTTTTGTGCACCCATTTCCGCCGCTAAATAGCGAACATTCATTTCCAATGCCGCTTTGGCAATGCCCATGACATTATAATTGGGGACGACTCTAGCCCCCCCTAGGTAGGTCAACGTCACAATGCTGCCGCCTTCTGTCATGAGTGGCTTGGCCGCTGCACTCAACTGCACCAGCGAGTAGGCGCTAACATCCAAGGCCAGATTAAAGTTGTCTAATTTGACGGTACTGAAATTGCCCCCTAAATCTTCTTTATTCGCAAAGGCTAAGCAGTGAATCAGAATATCTAATCGTCCCCACTGCTGTTGAATGGACTTAAATGTAGCGTCGACTTGAGCTTGGTCTTGCACATTACAGGGTAAAAACAAACTAGGGGAGAGCGGTTCCACTAGCTTTTTAACTTTTGACTCGTTCCGTCCTTTCTCATCCGGCAAGTATGTAATCCCCAAATTAGCCCCAGCTCGCTGGAGCTGTTGGGCGATGCCCCAGGCGATCGAACGGTTATTGGCAATTCCAGTGACCAGGGCGTTTTTTCCAGTTAAATCAAGCATGAAGGTGAGTTGAATAGAAGAATGACAAGTCAGGGGAAGGATGAGTCCCAAAAAGCCGGAACCTTGACTCCAGATCTAGCTTAGAACGAGTTGAGAGCAAAACTAAGATCTTGGTAATTGAGGGATTCCTCTTCTGGTAGTTTTTATATCTGTATATTTTGATACATAAACCACCCCGTCAGTCCGCTTAATTTATGTAAACTACACCTTTTAAAAAATCTGACTTTGATAAATATCCTTAGATTGCAGGAGTGACTTTCGTTTCATTGCTCTTAATTCAAATTTAATGTTTGATTGTTTTGCTTGTCTCTTCCTACACATCTTCTGTATCAAGTCAGGGTATGAGTATGTTAATGGCCTCGCCTCCAGCTAATCGATTGACCCCCGAGAATCCCCTCGCAGCCGTTTTTCGGCAGATGGGAAGTGGTGTATTCCCACCCGTTACTGAAACCTTTGATCGTGGGAAAACGATATTTTTCCCAGGTGATCCAGCAGAGCGCGTTTATTTTTTAATTAAAGGAGCTGTGAAACTGTCGCGCGTTTATGAAGCTGGTGAAGAAATTACCGTGGCCTTGTTACGAGAAAACAGCGTCTTTGGGGTCTTATCGTTGTTGACCAAGCAGCGCTCAGATCGCTTCTATCATGCGGTTGCGTTTACACCCGTTGAGCTACTGTCTGTTCCCATTGAGCAGGTGGAAAAAGCCCTGCAAAGTGATCCAGATCTGCCCATGGTCCTGCTGCGAGGCTTGTCTTCTCGGATTATTCAGACCGAGATGATGATCGAAACTCTGGCCCACCGTGATATGGAATCTCGTCTGATCAGCTTTCTGCTGATCCTCTGCCGTGATTTTGGTATTCCCAATGGTAATGGAATTACGGTAGACCTTAAGCTGTCTCATCAAGCGATCGCAGAAGCAATCGGCTCTACCCGAGTCACCGTGACGCGCTTACTCGGTGATTTGCGGGATCAGGAAAAGATTTCCATTCATAAGAAAAAGATCACCGTTCATGATCCCGTTATGCTCGGTCAAAGCTTTGCCTAAACAGTCGGTTTACTTCAAGCTGCTAGGAACGGCTTGATCAGCCTGGTGTCGGAGCTATCTTTCTGTGTGAGTGGCCCCTGCAGCTGTTTTAGCAGGATTAAAAGTAATCTTAGGGGAGTGGCCACCTGCCTCTAACAGAATTTTTTCATATCTTGGACGATCTTTGGCTCCAGCCTGGGAGTGGCCAGATGAAGCTGCAACCCATCATAGAGCATGAAGTTGCAAAAACGAACCATTTAGGCCAGTTTTTCCATCTCTACTAAAGATGGAGTAGCCGAATGACAATAATTTGATAATTTTCTAGTTAATAAGGTCTGATTTAGCCTATTCCTCCTATTTAAAGAATTAAAAATGCCGTATCTTCCAGTACCATAGGCTAAGTAAAACAAGCCAGAAGCGCCTCTCTCATAATATCAACTGGTGCAGGCTGATCGATCCATATTGATAGTGCTGCAGCCCCCTGCTGGACCAGCATTTCTACGCCCGTAATCGCAGTTCGGTCACTGGCTTGGGTAAGTGCCAGTAATCGGGTGGGATTGGGATTATAAATCAAGTCATAGACAACAGCATCAATCGGAAGTTGTTTAATGTCTGCTGCTGATAAGGGAGAGGCTTGAGGATGAGGAGACATGCCTACGGGAGTGGTGTTGACCAGCAACGCTGCTAGGGGCAAGATGTTGATCAGGTCCTCCCAAAGATGGATGTGAATTTCCAGAGATAGGGATGTGGCACCGATCGCTTGCAAGGTTTCTAATTTTGGACGTTGCCGACCAATGATATGAACTTGGGGGCATCCTAGCTGAGCGCAACCGGCCAAAACAGCTCTGGCAGCTCCACCACATCCCAAAATACAGGGAGTAATGGTGGACCAATCTCGATTCATTGTCTGTAAAGGAGCTAAGAACCCTTGAACATCGGTATTGGTTCCTGCCCAGCCTGAAGCAGTAGACCAAACCGTATTGACGGCACCGACTGTTTTGGCAATTGATGTCGTTTTTGCCAGCAGCGGTATGATGGCTTGCTTATGGGGAATAGTGATATTAAAACCACGGCATCCCAGTTCTCCTAAACTCGATACAACAGTAGGTAGAGCATCAGCGGTAACTGACCAAGGAATGTAGACATACTCTAGAAAATCTTGAGCATGCTGATTCGCTAAAGCTTTGAGCGCAGCATTGTGCATGACTGGGGATAAAGAATGTTCGATGGGATAACCCATGACACCCAGTAATTTTGTAGCACCCGTAATCTGAACCATGACAGGGCAACCGCTGCAACCGAAAGAGTTGTCAAAAGCCTAGACTGCTTCAAAATCCTTCTCACCCGTGCGAATTCGCACAATTTGATCTACAGGGCTAATAAAGATTTTGCCGTCTCCAATTTCACCCGTACGGGCAGCATTGACAATCTTCTCGACCACCATATCAGCTTGGTGATCTTCTACAACAATTTCGACCTTCAGTTTTTGGAGAAACTCAACAGTATATTCAGAGCCTCGATAACGTTCGGTTTGTCCTTTCTGTCGACCAAAACCTCGGACTTCAGAGACGGTCATACCGACTACCCCTGCATTGACCAACGCGATTTTAACTTCATCCAATTTAAACGGGCGAATGATGGCTTCAACTTTTTTCAAGGTCTTTGCTCCAAACTTTCAGGACAAGATCAATGTAATGAATAATCTCAAATTAACGAATGAACTTTATGGAAATATCATCATTCCCGAAACAGAAAACCTGTGAGCTAGGCTACCAAATGTAATCACAGTGAATAAAACGCTACCCAAGAGACAATTGAGAGCTGAGCTGCACAACTGATGGTCGGCAGAATAATGCTTGAAATTTTAGAATGTCGATGACCGATCCGGCAATCTTCCTCTGCGAAGAGTTTACCCAGATGGGGTAGGCTCTCATTGAGATCCCTGATAAATAATCCCAAACTAGCAATCATACGGTGAAAAGTGGACAGGTTAAGGCCGCATTACCTCTAGGAATGGATCAGCGGTCTGATCCCTCTAGATTCCAAGTATCTGCAGTCAACTTAATAAGAATAAGTTGCAGAAACATCCCCCCTACAGAGAGAATAAGATAAGTTAACCTGGCTCATATGTCCCAGATTTTGAGGATGTGGGCTAAACCAGCTTTTGACTCGGGTGTAGCTAGTAGCTTTCAATGTCAGTTGATCTGGTCCTTTGTATCGGTGGTTTCATCCCAACATTGAAACCTGCTGATCTCCTGGTGCTCTTTGTCCATTTCTCTTCCCGTTCCTTTGTCTTACATGGTTAAGTCCGTTATTTTGCAGCTAGACAATATTACAAAGCGCTATAGCCCCCACTTGCCTGCTGCAGTCAAGCAGATTTCCCTCCACCTCAAGCAAGGTGAGATCTTAGGGTTGTTAGGGCCTTCCGGCTGCGGAAAAACAACTTTGCTACGCTTAATTGCCGGGTTTGAACAAGCTGATGAAGGGCAATTGTTGCTGAATGGTCAAGTGATTGCGGGTGCACGGCAATGGACGTCACCGGAGCAGCGCATGATTGGAATGGTTTTTCAAGATTTTGCCTTGTTCCCTCATTTAACAGTTGCGGATAACGTTACTTTTGGGCTGCATCAAACTAAACAAATCTCTGCTGCGGTTAAACAACAACGTCAGACCGAAGTATTGAGGTTGGTGGGATTGTTGGGCATGGAAAATCGGTATCCCCATGAATTGTCTGGAGGACAACAGCAGCGGGTGGCCTTAGCCCGAGCCCTAGCCCCTCAACCCCAGTTGGTGCTGTTGGATGAGCCACTTAGTAATTTAGATGTGCAAGTTAGACTGCGATTGAGACAGGAGCTGAGAGACATTCTCAAAACCGCTGGAACTACGGCTGTCTTTGTCACCCACGATCAAGAAGAAGCCCTTGCGATCGCAGATCAAGTTGCAGTCATGCGCCAAGGTTGTCTAGAGCAGATGGGAACCCCAGAAGAGATTTATCAGCAACCTCAGTCTCAATTTGTGGCAGAATTTGTCACTCAAGCCAATTTTCTAGAGGCTCGACGCCACGGCAATACTTGGCAAACTGAAGTTGGACGCTTTGCCGCCAGTGAGCCTGCTGATCTTCCCTTATCTGACTCCAATCAAGCTGTGGTGATGATCCGCCAGGAAGACTTAATCCTACAGCCGGATCAGACGGCCTCAACGATCATTCGCGATCGCCAGTTTTTGGGTCGGGAATATCGATACTGTCTCAAAACTCGGTCTGGACAAGAGTTACATGCACGCTCTGCTTCCTTAACGGCGTTACCCATCGGTACCACCGTCAATCTATCGGTTGTGCCTCAAAACCTCAGGATCTTTCCTCAGAATCCAGTACGGCCTGCCCAAATAGCTGCTTAATAAATGTATTGGCACTGGGGAACAGCCATTTTTGGGTAAAGGCACCATAGGCTAACCCCACTCCCAACAAACCAGCCCCCCAAGAAGCAGCTGTTTGCAGCATTTGGCGTCTTTCCATAGAAGGAACTTCTGCAATCAGTCCATTGACAGCGGCTAAGGCTTCTACGGCAGAGGGATAGCGTTGGCGGAAATCATAGCAAACCATCTTATCGATAATCTCCCCTAGTAATGGGCTCACGGAAATGTATCGTCGCCAAGCAATTTCACCGGTTTTGGAATCATAAGCGAGCTTCCCTTTACTTGGATCGATACCTGTTAAGGCTTGGATGGCAATAATGCCCACAGCATAGACATCGCTACTAAAATGGGGGCGGCCAATCGACTGTTCGCTGGGCATATAGCCATCGGTACCGATAACGACCGTTTGGACAATCCGGCGCTTATTTTTGACAGAGCCAAAGTCAATCAGCACTATTTTTTTGTCTTTTTTGCGTCGAATCAGATTAGCAGGTTTCAGATCACGATGGATAACCCGACGCTGATGGACATAAGCCAGTGTTGTGAGAACATCTTGTAAGAAGGCAATCACTTTAGCTTCGGACCATCGCCGCCATCCCAGCTCTTGCTTCAGGCTTTTGCCTTCGATGTATTGTTCAACGAGAAAGAAATCTTGATCTTCCTCAAAGTCATCAAAAAGCTGAGGAATTTGGTCGTAGTCACCGAGGCGTTTAAGTACTTTGACTTCGGTTGCAAACAGACGGCGAGACGTTTTCACCGTAAACAAGTCATCTGACTCGGGCTGTAGCTTCTTGACAATACAGCGACGTTTCTCTGGGTGTTGCGTGTCAGTGGCTAAATATGTTTGACTAAATCCACCACTGCCGAGCGCTTTGGTAATTTTGTAGCGTTCGGCTAGTGTGGTTCCCAACATGAATGTACTCGGCTCTGCAGTAAATCATCATACTGTAGAGCAGAACTTGTTTACATCAAATCCTGCTTTTTCACGATTTTTAAATAGAAATATTACAATTCGTGATCTCAAGCTAGGGAATGATCCCTGAGATCCTGCCTAATGAAAGCGATGGATGCAGCTTAAAATTCATCTTCATAGGTGTTGACCGCATTGGGATCACTATCTCGTTTAGAACCTAATAAATCTAAGCGATCAACGCGGATGACGGGGCGTGATCGATCAGCCCCCGTATTGCGGTCCTGCCAGCGGTCAAATTTCAAGGCACCTGTTACACCAATTAAGCTGCCTTTCCGGACATAGCTGGCTGCAATTTCTGCCGTTTTTCCCCAAATTTCCAGACTAAACCAGTCAGGTTGATCATCGCGAGAACGACGATTGACAGCTAGGGTGACATTGCAAACGACGCTGCCGGACTCAAAATATTTAACGTCTGGGTCCATTCCTGCACGACCCACTAGGCTAACTAAATTTAAACTCATGGTTTGACTTCCTAGACGTACTTAGCCAAGACGGCCATAATGCTGATCGATTCTAGCTGGATTCTTCCTCCTCCGGCGTTACAGTTGGTAAATCTGATGGCGGTGGGGTAGGGCCATCTGCAAGGGCCACGATATCCGGTGAAAAAGTTTCATAGGGGTCGGAGTGATCTTCTCCCCATCGATCCAAAATATCTTTGACGAGCACTTCTTTCACCCAAATTTGGCCAATCACCATCAGCGGCAGGGCTAGGAGGAGTCCCAAAAAGCCAAAGAAAAGGGCAAATACGATTTGAGATAACAAGGTAACAGCAGGCGCTAGGGAGAGCTGTTTGGCCATCACAGCAGGCACTAACAAATATTGCTCCAATTGCTGGATCAGAATGTACAGGATGAGGACTGCCACCGCTTTCCAGGGCGCATCCAACAGGGCGATTGCCATGGGTGGAATTAAACTCAACGTAGGTCCAATGTTAGGAATCGCTTCTAGGAGACCAGCAATGAGCGCATTGGCAAGTACGAGATCAACCCCCAAGACCCACAGACCCAGACCACTAAAGATGGCAATAACGGTCATGTTGAACAAAATGCCAACAATCCAGTTATCTAGAGCGGAATCACACAAGCCCAAAATGTAATCAACCCGCCGCCGATAAAAGGAGGGGAACAGGCGAATAAAAATGCGCCGATATTGGTCGGGATCGACCAAGAACATAATGGTCAACACCAGAATTAGAAGAATATTTAGGGCCACCAAGAGGGAGTTGGAAAATAAGGCAAAAAAGTTATTGACGACGCTTTCGGCAACGGCTGGAATCTTTTCCCGGATATTTTCAATGAGGGAATCGACCGGGATTTCTATACCAGCACTGGGCATGCCAAAGGCCAAGCCTGTTTCTTGAGCTTCCTTAATGAGTTCTTCGACTCGGGTGAGGCTGTCTGGCACTCGATCCAGCAATTGTTGTGCTTGAGCGACGAAAGGAGGAATCACCAATAGGCCGATCAGACTGGCAACACCCAGAATGGAAAAGATGGCTAAGGCAACAGCCAGGCCACGATTCAGTCCCCGCTTCGTGAGCTGGCGAACTAGGCCGTTAAGAGCAGAGGCGAGCACAACTGCTGTGAATCCTAGCAGTAGGACTTGGCGGATTTCCCACAGAATGTAGATAGATACCAAGAAGACGACTAAGCCAATCCATTTCCCTAGACTCAAAATCTGCCTCCAATATCGATATCAATGATTGGAAGGGAGGACTCCCCTCATGCTTACCGAATTTTAGGAGACGGATTGAGTTTTCAGTAAAGGAAATCCTAATTCTTCACGTTGTTGTAGATAGAGTTGGGCGACTTGACGAGCCATTTGCCGGATGCGACCAATATAGCGAGTCCGCTCGGTGACCGATATAACGCCTCTGGCATCTAGGAGATTAAAGGTATGGGAGCATTTGAGGACGTAGTCCAGACCCGGTAAAACTAATTTCCGTTCAATCAGTTGCAGGGCTTCTTGCTCATATAGGCTAAAAAGCTGAAACAATAGCTCAGGATTAGAGGCTTCAAAATTATAGGTAGATTGCTCAATTTCACCTTGCAAGTGGACATCGCCATAGGTGAAGGTACCGTTCCAATCAATTTTTGCGATCGCATCGGTTTCCTGCAAATACATTGTCAATCGCTCCAGACCATAGGTCAGCTCAATGGAAACGGGTCGACAATCCAACCCCCCACATTGTTGAAAATAGGTAAACTGAGTCACTTCCATTCCATCGAGCCACACTTCCCAACCCACGCCCCAAGCGCCAACGGCAGCATCTTCCCAGTTGTCTTCTACAAACCGAATATCGTGATCTTCAGGATGGATGCCCAGCACTCGTAGTGAATCTAAATAAATATCTTGAATATCATCAGGAGAGGGCTTGATCAGAACTTGGTACTGATAGTAATACTGATACCGATTTGGGTTTTCGCCATAGCGACCATCGGCGGGGCGGCGACAGGGTTCGACATAGGCGACGGCCCAAGGCTCAGGTCCCAAGGATCTCAAAAAGGTATGGGGACTTTTGGTACCTGCCCCTTTTTCAATGTCATAGGGCTGCACAATCAGACAACCGCGATCGCTCCAAAAGTCGTGAAGTTTGGCAATAACGGATTGAAAATTCACAGCGCTTGACCTGTTTGTAGATGGGTTTCAGTTACCTAGTCTACGGGGCTGATAAGTTTTTTGATCCTTTTTTGTACCTCAACTCAGAAATTCTAGGATAATTACCATGTCAGGCGATGTGCGACTAATCAATGACAAGCGTGTCAAAGTGCAGCAACTCCCGCCCCGCTTGGTGGTTGAGAAAACAGCACACCGTATGGGCCAGGA